>NZ_JBTKVD010000008.1:0-168593 GCF_054454555.1 Acinetobacter sp. ANC 4636
CATTGATTAAGCATCTTAAAATAATTAATTTTTTTATAAGATGATTGCATTTAATAGAGAGTAATGACTATTCAATCCATATCTTTTAAGTATTTTTAAACAACCTATAAGGTTGTTTTATCTGGCTATTTACCTGACATAATATAATTTCGCATTAAGGAAGGTCAGAAGTACCAAAAGGAAAAAAATGCTTTTAAAATCAAAATTAATTTGTTTCATGACACCACTGCTTTTACTCAGTTCAAATACATTTGCTGACTGGGTGAAAGATGCATCTTTAAAGAATGAAGCCGAAACCATTCAATTAAGACACCAAATTCATGCGCATCCAGAATTGGGAAATATGGAATTTCAAACCTCTGCGCTTGTACAAAAAGAACTCAAATCTTATGGAATTGAAGTTAAAACAGGCTTTGCCAAAACAGGAGTCATTGGAATTTTAAAAGGTGCTCAAGCAGGGCCTGTGATGGCATTAAGAGCAGATATGGATGCGCTACCAATTGAAGAAAAAACAGGCTTGCCATTTGCCAGCAAACAAAAGGGAATCTATCAAGGAAAAGAAGTATCCGTCATGCATGCATGTGGCCATGATGCACACACTGCAATGCTCCTCGGCGCAGCCAAAATATTAGCGAAGAATAAAGATAAAATTAAAGGAACCGTTGTTTTTGTTTTTCAACCTGCTGAGGAAGGCGGTGCAGATATTGATAATTTTAGCCAAGGAGATCAAATTGGTTCCAGAAAAATGATCTCAGATGGAGCACTGTCCAATCCGAAACCAGAAGTTATTTTTGGAATGCATGTGATATCTGGTCTGCAAAGTGGACATATTTATTACAAAGATGGCGCAATCTTGAATAGTGCAGATAATTTAAGTATTCAAGTTATAGGAAAACAGGCGCATGGTTCTATGCCTTGGCTCAGTAATGACCCGATTGTAAGCTCCGCCCAAATTATCAATAACTTACAGACGATGATCAGTCGCCGTACAAATTTAACCGAAGGAATGGGTGTCATTAGTATCGGTAGTATCCAGTCTGGAAATGCTGGAAATATTATTCCTGAAAAAGTTGATATGCTGGGAACGATTCGCTCTAACAATGAAAATATTAGACAAAATATTATTCAACAACTCCCTGAGATGATCAAATACACCGCCCTAGCCAATCATGTCAACGCAGATGTTAAAATATCAGCTTATGCACCTGTGACTACAAATAATAAGGCTCTGACAGAGTTAATGATCCCTACATTTAAAGAAGTTGTTGGAGATGAAAAAACACATTATTTAAAAAATAATGCAAGTGCCAGTGAAGACTTTGCTTATTATGGTCAATTGATGCCCTCTTTATTTGTATTTATTGGGGCAACTCCAGCAAACCAAGATATGAGTAAAGCTGCACCTAATCATAGCCCGAATTTTATTGTTGATGACACCACACTAAAAACAGGCGTTGAATTACATGTGCGATTTATACTTGATTATCCTGATAGACGTGCAAATCAGTTAAAAACCAATACCCAAAACAATCCGCTTTTATGAAAACTATCTCTCGAGCGGTGAACAATCCTCATTAGATCAAGGTCAATCACCATTTTCTGTTCTACATCAACAACTAGAGTTTGAGAATGGTGGCAGCCCCAAAAGATGGCTATGTGTATCTAAAATTTTAGGGTTATTCACATTATGAGGTTTTTTCAAACTTCACAATGTGAATGTTTGGGCTTCATGTGGCATTTTGATAGATTCATCTACATTCAGCTTTTGATTTTCACCACCAATTCACTTATACCCATTCTTGCCAGTTTTGCATCGCTTGCCAAACCTTAATCGCATCAGCTGTTGCCTTGACATCATGTGCACGCACCATGCAAGCACCTTGCTGAATCGAAAGCAGATGCCCTGCTACACTTCCTACAGCTCGAGCTTTTGCATCAGTTTCCTCAACTACAGCACCAATAAAACGTTTTCGGGATAATGCCGATAAAATTGGATAACCCAGTTCATGCAATTTCCATAACTCATTTAACAACTGTAAATTATGTGCTGTATTTTTAGCAAAACCAAAGCCAGGATCAATCATAATATTTTCAGGTGCAACACCGACCTGAATTGCTAAATCAATCTTTTGTTTTAGCTCAGCAATCACTTCTGCTGTCACATCTCGATAATCTGCCAACTGATTCATGGTGGTTGGCTCACCCCGCATATGCATCAAAATCACAGGAATATTCAGCTCTGCTGCCGTTTCTAGTGCATTCGGGCGAGTAAGTGCACGTACATCATTCCAGATATGTGCACCAGCTTCTACAGCTTGTCGCATGACCTCTGGTTGACTGGTATCAATCGATAAAATCACATCTTCTTTTGCCAAGACTTCAACAACAGGAATCACGCGTGCCAATTCTTCTTCTACACTAACAACTGCTGCACCTGGACGCGTAGACTCACCACCAATATCAATCACTGTTGCACCATCAGCGATCATTTGTAGCGCATGTTCAATTGCCTGTTGCTTTGAATTATGTAACCCACCATCGCTAAATGAATCGGGCGTAACATTTAAAATGCCCATAACATGTGGCAGAGATAAATCTAAAAGTTTTATGCCACATCTCAACTGGTGCTGAGACAAAGGTACATAGTGCATAGTTCAAACTCAAAATTAATTCGTGCTAAGTTTAAAATAAAAAAGAGCCACCGAAGTGACTCTTTTTAATCATTAACTCAACACAGGTAATGGAGGTGGAGTTGATGGACCATCTTTTGGTGGTTCAAGATCTGATACAGGGTTCTCTGCAACATATACTTTTGGTGGTCGTGGTTCACGACCTTCCATAATATCAAGCACCTGATCACGATCAATGGTTTCCCATTCCATCAATGCTTTCACCATGGTATGGGCTTTATCTTTATTATTCTCAAGAATATCCCAAGCCACTTTATATTGTTCATCTAAAATACGACGAACTTCTGCATCAACCTGTTGCTGTGTTGCTTCCGAAATTGTACGGCTACCAATATTACCAAAGAAAGACTGCTGGCTATCATCTTCATAGACCATAACACCCATCTTGTCAGACATACCATACTTGGTCACCATTGAACGGGCAATTTTTGTTGCACGTTCAAAGTCATTTGATGCACCAGTAGACTGTTGATGAATAAAGATTTCCTCAGCAATACGACCACCAAACAAGATTGAAATCTCATTGAGCATTTTGTCTTTATAATTACTAATTTGGTCTTGTTCAGGCAACTGCCAAGTAACACCTAATGCCCAGCCACGCGGCATAATGGTTACTTTATGCACAGGATCTGTACCAGGTAGAACTTCCGCAACAATCGCATGTCCAGATTCATGATAAGCCGTTGCACGACGTTCTTCATCACGAATAATCATCGATTTACGCTCAGGCCCCATATAAATCTTGTCTTTAGCATCTTCAAAATCATGCATGTCGACCGTATTTTTATTGCGGCGCGCAGCAAATAATGCAGCTTCATTTACAAGATTTGCCAATTGAGCACCTGAGAAGCCAGGAGTACCACGTGCCAAGATTTTTACATCCACACCTGTTACTGATGGTAACTTTCTTAAATGTACATGCAGAATCTGCTCACGACCTTTAATATCAGGCAGACCAACCATTACTTGACGGTCAAAACGTCCTGGACGCAGTAAAGCTTTATCAAGAACGTCTGCACGGTTCGTTGCAGCAATGACAATAATGCCTTCATTGCCTTCAAAACCATCCATTTCAACCAGCATCTGGTTCAAGGTTTGCTCACGCTCATCATGACCACCACCTGTACCTGAACCACGATGACGACCGACTGCATCAATTTCATCAATAAAGATGATACATGGAGCATGGCGTTTTGCCTGTTCAAACATATCACGTACACGTGATGCGCCTACACCCACAAACATTTCAACAAAATCTGAACCTGAGATGCTAAAGAATGGTACTTTCGCTTCACCAGCAATCGCCTTCGCAAGTAAGGTTTTACCTGTACCTGGGGGGCCTACCATCAATACACCTTTTGGAATAGATGCACCTAAACGTTTGAATTTTGCAGGGTCTTTAAGAAAGTCAACAATCTCAACAACTTCCTGCTTCGCTTCATCACATCCAGCAACATCAGCAAAAGTCACTTTGATTTGATCTTCGGCAAGCATTTTTGCTTTTGATTTACCAAAGCTCATTGGACCATTTTTGCCGCCTGCACCACCACCCATGTTACGCATAAAGAACATGAATAACAAAATAATCAAAAGCACAGGGAAACTTGCGATGAGTAGTTGCATCAAAACACCTTGACGCTGTGGTGCAGTACCTTCAACCACAACATTGTTTTTGATCAAACTTGGCATAAGTTCAGGGTCTTGAACCGCAGGGCGAATACTTTCAAAATCTGAACCATTCTTTTTTTCGCCAGTGATTTTTTCGCCATCTATAGTGACTTGTTTAATTTGGCCTGCGTTTACCGCAGCAACAAACTCAGAATAGTTCATTTCTGACGGTTTCTTGTGATCACTGATATTGCTGAAAATTAATATCAGTGCTCCAAGTATCACTAGCCACAACACGGCGTTTTTGAAGAGATCGCTCAAAGCTTTATTCCCATATCATCAATCTAATTTAATCATGCCCTATATAATTCAGGGTGATTTATTCTCAAATAAGCGAGTCACACACTCAAGCTACCTTGAATTGTACAACATGCACAATTTTTATCGACTTGGCAAGTCAACTTTATTGCGATGTTTTTTTGCGTCCCTGCCCAATCAGAAAAACTTCTTTTGAACGTGCGCGGGATGCTTCTGGCTTCGCTGTTTTCAACACATCAAAGCTATCGACTACTTGTTTACGAAACTCGTCAAATCCCGTACCTTGGAAAACTTTGACTACAAATTGCCCTTTCGGTCCTAAAACCTTTTGAGCAAAATCGAGTGCAAGCTCACACAAATAAATCTGACGGGGTTGATCAACAGCTCTATTACCTGATGTATTGGGGGCCATATCTGAAATTACAACGTCAACTTGACGTCCATTTAAAATATTTAACAATTTTTCGAAAACTTCCTCTTCCCGAAAGTCACCTTGCAAGAAAGTTACATCTGGGAGTGCATCCATTTCCAAAATATCAGAAGCAACCACCAAACCTTTATTACCAACTAGTTTGCCAGCAATTTGCGACCAGCTACCAGGAGCAGCCCCCAAATCAACGACAGTCATACCTGGTTTGATGATTTTATATTTCTCTTGGATTTCAAGAAGCTTATAGGCGGCGCGTGCGCGATAACCCTCCTTTTGTGCTTTTTTCACAAAAGGATCGTCTAAATGCTCTCTCATCCACGCACGACTACTTTTAGATAACTTTTGGTTGGTAATGCGTGTTGCCATAATCATCTATATTTAAAAACATTAAGTATGCATTGTACGAAAAAAATGTTCTACTTGCAGTATGCATCTGCATCGAAACACATGACTTTTTTTGATGCTGTTTATCGTTAATTTAAAAAATTTAAAACTTTTTGCTGTTTTAAATTCGGTCTTAATAAAAAACACTTGTGTTCCTCGGTTGAGGACTAAGCGACTAAGCCCGCCAATTTAACATACTTTTTCAAGAAATTAATCATCAAAAAATATCTATTTATGTGATTAGAGCCAAGTTTTTTATACGGTTCGGATTACAATTTGCTATACTACTGCGCTTTTCAAAAACTAGGTTTATTTCATGGCAACACTATCCATTCAAGAACGAAAACGCTTACGTCAAATTGGTCACGCTTTAAATCCTGTGGTCATGATTGGTGGACAAGGTTTAACCGACAGCGTTATTGAAGAAACTGTTCGTGCATTAACTGATCATGAATTAATTAAGGTAAAAATTGCTGGTGAAGACCGCGATGCACGTGCCGAAGTTACTGAAGCACTTGCTCAGGCAACACAAGCTGAAGTGATACAAAAAATTGGTAAAATTGTACTACTTTACAAAAAAGCTGCGAAACAAAATCCAAAGCTGTCGAATCTCGTTCGTCATGCACATTTAGCTAACTAAATCAGAGTTTGGTATGGCCAGTTACGAGCTACAAGCTTTTCAACGTTTTCATGAGATTTCTTTGGTCGGTGCACTTGAGTATCAGGCACCTTACACTTTAAATCTTGGCTTTTGGCTACGTGACCCCTTACAACTGATCAACTGGCCAAGCCTAGAAACAGTACATCCTCGACAAGATTTTCTTTGGGAGAAGACTTGTTTTGAGCTGTTTATTGGGGTTCAAAATGAAGATTATTATCGTGAAATAAACCTATCTCCATCCCAAGCTTGGCAATGTTATCAATTTGAAGAATATCGCTATCCAGAAGATATGCCGCCGCAGATGGCACACGATATTGAGCTTATCGGGTTACAGCGCACACATTATGGGCTCAGCGCCACACTTGATTTAACTCAGTTTATGCAAAAACATCAACTGAAATGGCATGACTTATTTATTGGTTTAACTGCGATACTCGATACAAAACAAGGCATGCATTTTTACGCTATGCAGCACAGCAGTCCGCAGCCTGACTTTCACAATAAACGTGACTGGATTCATACTTTTTAAATAGAACAACGGGCATTTTTACCCGTTGTTCCTTTCAGATTTTATTTCACGTCTTCTGTTGCTTTCTCTTTTTTTACTGGCTCTTCTTCAGTCTCTTTTTTCTCATCAACTTCTTTCACCTTATGCCATGCTTCTACTGCATTGTTTTTTGTACGTTGCAAAGTTTCAGTTACATGCTCTTTGTGTTTTGTAGAAAACTGTGAAACATCATCTTTAACTTCTTTTGAAAGTTTAGAAAATTCTTCAACAATGGATGCAAATTCAATTTTTATCACTTCTTTTAGTTCGATAAGATCGTCTTGTGACAAAGTGAATTTATCCCGAAAATCATTAAAACGAACAAGGAAGTCCTCTTTCAATTGTTTAACTTGCTCCTGAAATGATGCTCCAGCCTCTTTAGCTTCTGCTTCAAGCTGGGCAGCCTGTTCAGCAGCCTTTTCTTTCACTGCCTCAAATTTTACTTCGACAGCTTCAGCCTTACTCTCAGCTCTGGCTTTAACGTCTTCAACCTTACTCTCAACCTTGACTTTAACGTCTTCAACCTTATCCTCAACCTTGGCTTTAACCTCTTGAACTTTGCCTTCGACTTTGGTTTTGACATCTGTTACGGCTTGTTCCAGCTGTTCTGTTTTTTCTTGTAGCGGTGTTTTTGTCGCCATGAGTTAACTCCTTTTCACAAAGATATTTATTTGTTGATATTTTTCAATCTAACAAACTGTCGTTTTTTTCACCACAAAATTGTCTAACAATTCACGAATTCTCACATAATGACATTGCTTTTTTTGCCATACAATGTGATTGTTTAGCACAATGCTTGCGCCTGATTGATTATTTATAAATACGTGGACTTTATCTACTTAGATGCGTACAATATGTTTTTAAGTTACAAGCGAGCAGACCAAAGGAGGGCGTGTTTTTAGGCAGCCATCTTTTTTATGTCTACTCGCTTTTTTACAGCTTAAAATTCAGGAGCTTTGGTTTGAGCACCCCCGCCATTTTAGCCCTCGCAGATGGAACTATCTTTAAAGGTACCTCTATCGGCGCTACGGGATGTACGACTGGTGAAGTCGTTTTTAATACAGCCATGACTGGCTATCAAGAAATTCTTACTGACCCGAGTTATGCACAGCAACTTGTGACTTTAACTTATCCACATATCGGAAACACGGGTTGTAACGCAGAAGATTCTGAATCGGGTCGTATCCATAAGGTATGGGCGAACGGTTTGATTATTCGCGATCTCCCATTATTACATAGCAATTTCCGTGCTGAACAATCTTTGGCTGAGTACTTAAAACAGCACAATGTTGTTGCAATTGCAGATATTGATACCCGTAAACTTACGCGTATTTTAAGGGACAAAGGTGCACAAAACGGTTGCATCCTTGCTGGTGAAAATATTACTGAAGAACAAGCTTTGGCAAAAGCACGTGAATTTGGCGGTTTAAATGGTTTAGACCTTGCCAAAGAATGTTGCGATCCAACTGGCTTTGAATGGACTGAAGGTTCATGGGCTTTGGGTCAAGGCTTTTCACAACCTGAATTAAAATATCATGTCGTTGCATATGACTACGGTGTCAAAACCAACATCTTACGTATGCTTGCAGACCGCGGTTGTAAATTGACCGTTGTGCCTGCACAGACTCCTGCAGAAAAAGTTCTGGCATTAAATCCTGATGGCGTATTTTTGTCGAATGGCCCTGGCGACCCAGCGGCATGTGATTACGCAATTGAAGCTGTAAAAACTATTGTTGAAACGACAAATTTACCCGTATTTGGTATTTGTTTAGGTCATCAAATTCTTGCCCTCGCTTCTGGTGCAAAAACCATCAAAATGGGTCATGGTCACCACGGTGCAAACCATCCTGTACAAAACCTTGAAAAGGGTACAGTGATGATTACTTCGCAAAACCACGGTTTCGCAGTCGATGCAGACACCTTACCAGCCAACTTAAGAGCAACGCATAAATCGTTGTTTGATGGTACGTTGCAAGGTATCCACCGCACAGACAAACCAGCGTTCAGCTTCCAGGGTCACCCTGAAGCTAGCCCAGGTCCACATGACTGTGCTCCACTGTTCGATCATTTTATCGAACTTATCGAAGCCGCTAAGAAGTAATTAAGGAGCGAATAATGCCTAAGCGTACGGATATTAAAAGCATCTTAATTATTGGTGCTGGTCCTATTGTGATTGGTCAAGCCTGCGAGTTTGACTACTCTGGTGCACAAGCCTGTAAAGCACTTCGTGAAGAAGGCTACCGCGTTATTTTGGTGAACTCTAACCCAGCCACCATTATGACTGACCCTTCAATGGCAGATGCAACTTACATTGAGCCAATCACTTGGCAAACTGTTGCACAAATCATTGAGAAAGAGCGCCCAGATGCTGTTCTCCCTACAATGGGTGGTCAGACAGCATTGAACTGTGCACTTGCACTTGATGAACATGGTATTTTAGAAAAATACAATGTTGAATTAATTGGTGCGAGCAAAGAAGCGATTGAAAAAGCCGAAGACCGCAAATTGTTTGATATTGCGATGCGCAAAATCGGACTTGAATGTCCTCGTGCCGATGTTGCAGAAAGCATGGAACATGCCTTAGAAATTCAATCACGTTTTGGCTTCCCTGTGATCATTCGCCCATCATTCACGATGGGTGGTTCAGGTGGTGGTATCGCGTACAACAAAGATGAATTTATTGAAATTTGTGAACGCGGTTTCGACCTTTCTCCAACTAAACAATTATTGATTGATGAATCTTTGATTGGTTGGAAAGAGTACGAAATGGAAGTTGTTCGTGACAAAAACGACAACTGTATCATTGTCTGTGCGATTGAAAACTTCGACCCAATGGGCGTACACACGGGTGACTCAATCACCGTTGCACCTGCACAAACACTCACTGACAAAGAATATCAAATCATGCGTAACGCATCGATTGCAGTTCTTCGTGAGATCGGCGTTGAAACAGGTGGCTCAAACGTTCAATTCGGTATTAACCCGAAAGATGGTCGTATGGTTGTGATCGAGATGAACCCTCGTGTTTCTCGTTCATCTGCACTTGCATCTAAAGCAACTGGTTTCCCGATTGCAAAAATTGCTGCGAAATTGGCGGTTGGTTATACCCTTGATGAGCTTAAAAATGACATCACTGGTGGTGTAACACCTGCGTCATTTGAACCTGCGATCGACTATGTCGTGACCAAAATTCCACGTTTCAACTTTGAGAAATTCCCTCAAGCTGAACCTGTATTGACGACACAGATGAAATCTGTGGGCGAAGTGATGGCGATTGGTCGTAACTTCCAAGAGTCAGTACAAAAAGCACTTCGTGGTCTTGAAGTTGGCGTTTGTGGTTTTGATGAGCAAATTGCTATTGGTGCTGAAGGCGCGAAAGATAAAATTCTTAAAGAGCTTAAAGTCCCAGGTCCTGAGCGTATTTGGTATATTGCAGATGCCTTCCGTCATGGTTTTACTCTTGATGACGTGTTTGAAGCAACCAAGATTGACCGTTGGTTCCTGATTCAAATCGAAGACATCATTAAAACTGAAGCTCAAGTGAAATCTTTAGGCTTTGGTGACTTAACTACTGACAATATCCGTTCATTCAAACGTAAAGGTTTATCTGACTTACGTATTGCAAACTTGATGGGTATTTCACAAAAACAATTCCGCAAGCAGCGTTGGAATCTGGGTGTTTATCCAGTTTACAAACGTGTGGATACATGTGCAGCTGAGTTTGAATCAGGCACAGCTTACATGTATTCAACTTACGATGAAGAATGTGAAGCCAACCCATCAAACCGTGACAAAATCATGGTGATTGGTGGCGGTCCAAACCGTATTGGTCAAGGTATCGAGTTTGACTACTGTTGTGTACACGCGGCGCTTGCAATGCGTGATGACGGTTATGAAACTATCATGGTGAACTGTAACCCTGAAACAGTTTCTACCGACTATGACACATCAGATCGCTTGTACTTCGAACCGATCACTTTGGAAGATGTCCTTGAAATCGTACGTACTGAAAAACCAAAAGGTATTATCGTACAGTACGGTGGTCAAACTCCGCTTAAATTGGCTCGTGCTTTAGAAGAAGCCGGTGCGCCAATTATCGGTACATCTCCTGACGCAATTGACCGCGCAGAAGACCGTGAACGTTTCCAACAAATGATTCAACGTCTACAACTTCGTCAACCAAGTAACAGCATTGTAAAATCTGCTGAACAAGGTATTTCTGAAGCTGCAAAAGTAGGTTATCCACTGGTTGTTCGTCCATCTTATGTACTTGGTGGCCGTGCGATGGAAATCGTATACAATGAAGATGAGTTGAAACGTTACTTACGTGAAGCAGTTCAAGCCTCTAACGAAGCGCCTGTTTTGCTTGACCACTTCCTAGATTCAGCAATCGAAGTTGACGTTGACTGCGTATCTGACGGTAAAGATGTCGTGATTGGCGGTATCATGCAGCATATCGAACAAGCAGGTATTCACTCTGGTGACTCTGCATGCTCGATTCCGCCATACTCGCTTTCTCAAGAAATCCAAGATGAAATGCGCCGCCAAACTGTTGCAATGGCAAAAGAACTTGGTGTTATCGGCTTGATGAACGTCCAGTTTGCAGTCAAAGGCAACGACATTTATATCCTTGAAGTGAACCCTCGTGCATCACGTACCGTTCCTTTTGTATCTAAATGTATTAGCGAATCTTTAGCGAAAGTTGCTGCTCGTTGTATGGCTGGTCAGTCTTTAGAATCTCAAGGTTTTACCAAAGAGATTATTCCGACTCACTTTGCTGTCAAAGAAGCGGTATTCCCATTTGCTAAATTCCCTGGTGTTGACCCAATGCTTGGACCTGAGATGAAATCTACAGGTGAAGTGATGGGCGTTGGTAAATCTTTTGGTGAAGCATTCTATAAAGCTGTTTTAGGCTCAAATGAACGCTTACCAGGCTTACCAACAGAAGGTGAAGTTAAACATGCATTCTTGTCTGTTCGTGATTCAGACAAAGAACACGTGGTTGATATTGCAAAACGCTTTGTTGAATATGGCTTCAAACTGGTTGCAACCTCTGGTACATATAAAGTACTCAGCGAGGCTGGTCTTGAGTGTGAGCGTGTAAACAAAGTCACTGAAGGTCGTCCACATATTGTTGACCGCTTGAAAAATGGTGAAATACACCTTATTGTCAATACCACTGAAGGCAAACGTGCGCAGTATGACTCTGCTGCAATTCGCCGTGCGGCATTACAAGGTAAAGTGTACTACACCACAACGATTAGCGGTGCAGAAGCAGTTTGCCAAGCCTTTGCGATCCAATTACCAATGGATGTATATCGCTTGCAAGATTTACAAAAGTTAAGTTAATTCCTGATCCGATAAGTCCCGTCACCTAATCGGTGGCGGGATTTTTCTTTTTTTTTAAACGGTATTATCCCATTTCATTTAGAGGGACTAAAATGCAACGTTATCCAATGACGCCTGAGGGCAAAGCAGCTTTAGAGAAAGAATTACAGCATTTAAAAACTGTTGAGCGTCCACGTATTATTCAAGCAATTGCTGAAGCGCGCGAACATGGCGATTTAAAAGAAAATGCAGAATATCATGCTGCTCGTGAACAACAAGGTTTCTGTGAAGGTCGTATTCAGGACATCGAAGGTAAACTCGGCGCATGCCAAGTGATTGATGTGAATGATCTTGAGCAAAATGGTCGCGTTGTGTTTGGGGTAACGGTCACCATTGAAAACCTAGATACAGAAGAACGTAAAACCTATAAAATCGTAGGTGATGACGAAGCAGATTTTAAAATCAATAAAATTTCAGTGAATTCACCGATTGCCCGTGGTCTTCTAGGCAAAAATGAAGGCGATGAAGTCAAAATCGTTACACCTCAGGGTGAAGTAGAATACGAAATTGTTAGCGTAGAATATCTATAAAAAATCAAGGAAGTACAAAGTACTTCCTTTTTTTAACTTATTACTTCAGCATAAACTTCATATGTGGCATCAAATATATTGACAGACAAAAGAACCCTGTCAGGAAATTGTTGGCATCTACCAGCGAGAATAAACACGAAAGAAATATGATTGTGCTTGGTTTATGGTAAACCCATCTGAATCAAAACAATTATTTTGATGACCGCCCTTCCAACCTGATAAACAGTCAAATCTGCCCGTATGTTAACGGCTGCTTAAACTCGCTGAATGGCATGTATATATTGATCAAATGACTCTTGTTTTTCCATATTTTTATATTGCTTAAAAGCATTTTAGATTGCACTCAATCTCAATGTCCCCACTGATATATCTTTAATTTAATTCGACCATCCATAACAACTACCCCTTCATCAATCAAGCGTATGGCTTGCAGATTTTCTCCTTGAGCATTGGTCTGACTCAGGCTAATTTTACCTTGTGCATTCACAACCCGATGCCAAGGAATATCGCTGTGTTCTTCAAGACTCTGCAAAACTTTCCCGACCAATCGGGCATGTCGTGGCAAACCTGCCATTTTGGCCACCTGTCCATAGCTGGCCACTTTTCCTTGTGGAATACGCGCAACCACTTCTAGAATCTGGCGATACAACTCGACTTGCATAAGAAGTCTCTCCGATAAAAAAGCCATCTTTAAGATGGCTTTAACACTTAGAAATTGTGAGGGTTTTCTAGTAGGTTGCGCTCTGTCATCTTGCTTGGATCATATAAAGCAGCTACACCATCATCCGCTTTCACATCGGCAATCTGTTCAGGGTTATACACAGTAATGGTTTCATTGCCATTGGCATCTTCCCCGACAATATACTTCACACCCTTGCGATTCATTTTATGACACAAACGCTGATACCAGCCCTTAAAACCTTCCGTTTCTTCATGCGAATTATAATAAAATGCATTCATTACCGCAGGCAATCCTAAACCACAGACCACACCTGACAGTAGCACTGCAATAAAAGTATAGCCAATCAGAATACTACTATACGGACTAAGGGTCGGATGGTTTGCCACTGCCAAAATCAAAGCCAGTGATAGACCACCACGTACCCCACCCCAGCTTAAAATTGTCAGACTGCCGTTATAACTATTCCTACGAAAACTTGGAAAGCAGGCAAAAGATAAAAAATTGGCAGCAAAACGGGAAATATGCAGCACAATAAATGCAATAATTCCACCCAAAATCATGCTGGCATTCAAATCTAAAATAAACAATTCCAGACCAATTAAAGTAAACAGGAATGAATTAATAATCCCCTCTACCGTATGCCAAAAATGATTAATTTCGCGAGTTGCGGTTTCAGATAGGATTTCCTGCCAGCGATTACCAACAATCAACCCACCTATCACACAGGCAATCGGCGCTGAAGCATGGGCAAATAACGCCACCAAGTATGAACCACATGCCAACAGTGCCGTAGTCAAAATGAGTGATTCAGGTTCATGTTTACCACGCAGTAAACGTAAAATCCCTTGCCCAAATGCCCAACCGATCAAGACCGCGACAACAATTTCATACAGCAAGGTTTCTAATGTACCAATCAGCGTAAAGTTTTTACCCTGAATCACATTCAACAAAGTCATGAATACAGCAATACACATTGCGTCATTAAACAGTGATTCACCTTCAAGTTTTACAATCAGATGATGCGGTGCACGCACTGAACTGAGTACACTTTTAATCCCGATCGGGTCAGTTGCCCCCAAAGCTGAGCCTAACAATAACAATATGGCAATTGGCACAGGATGCCCGATCAGCGCCTGAAAACCAAATAGCATGCCACCAAAAAAGACCGCACATAAGACCAGTGAAATACTGGCCAAAATGCTGATTGGTTTCCAGTGATTGCGCAAATCAGAAATTTTAAACTTTAATGCTGACGACGTTAAAATAAAACAAATCACGCCATTAATTAAAAAATCATAAAAATCGATGTGGCGAACTGCATTTTCAATATTATGAATATTAATGGTAATAAAATGATTACCACTCAGCAGGCTTGCACCCCACTGTAAAATAAAGACAAGAATTGCCGATACGATGGGTACACCAATCGCCTGAGGAAAACCTAAAATACGTTTGTTGAAAATTGTGGTTGCAATAGATAGGGCAAAAATAACTGTAAAGACCTGTAAAATAAAATAACTACCCATAAGCCCCCTATATCACTAGACTGATTTTGTTTTTACATAAATAAAAGCTCTGCGACGAAAAAAGACGTCTGAATCATTTTACATATTTTTCGTTATTTTTGGGGAAAATACCACACAATCACACATATAAATGGAAATTTATACACCTTTTTAGGCTATTAATGAAATAAAAAAACTACGCCACAAAATCAAAAAAAAAATCTTTAATAAATAAAATATTATTATATTTCAAATAATTAAATCATTAGTGATGATGCTGCTTTAAAAAATCCCAAATGACTTGAGTCGTATCAATGCCATTTGCATCTTCGAATGTTGACCAAGTATGTCCTTCAGATTTCAGTAAATACACCTGTAAATCTGCTTTACAAGCACGGTACTGCCAAAATTCAAAGGCTACTGTATTTGATTTTAGGTCTTTTGCCTGACATTGATTGGTCTTCTTCCAGATATCAATGGTTTGATTGAGTGGTAAAAAGGCTTGCGTCTGGACACGTGCCACAAAACGGACTTTACTCATTCCACCTATAATGGGAACAACTTGATCCTGCATACCATGTACAATCAATAGCGGTAATGGAGTCTTAGGTTGTGGCTGCTGAGCAAACATTGCTGCAGAAACTACAGCTGCAGCTGCAAAAGTTGCTCGCTGCTGTGCAATCAATTGATAAGTCAGCATACCGCCATTTGAAAAACCAACCAGATAAATACGATTTTGATCAACCGAAGTTCGTTGCTCAACTTCTTTCAGCATTGCATGAATAAATGCCACATCAGCACTTTGCTGCTGTTGGGCATCACCACAACAACCTAGTGCATTCCATGTCGCTTTCTCTGCATTTGGTGCAACCACAATCAGGCCTTCACGCTGGGTGACCGCCTGCCAGCGCTGCAACATTCGTGATGCATTGCCACCGCCACCATGCAACACAATCACCAGCGGTGCAGGTTTCTGACGATGTGCATCAAGTACAAGGTACTGGCGTTGTATACCTTGTACCAAGATCTGCTGCTTAATCGGTTGCTGTGCAACAGCGTAAGCTGACAACATTCCACTTAGGCATCCGACAAACAAACTGAGCCAACGCATAGGATTTACTCACTATAAAGCATGTTGAAAAGTATCGCAGGCTGACAAATCTTGTGCATGGAAACCACGATCAAACCACTTCATAACAACATCCCGCCTATTAACTGGCTTTTGTGAAAATTTTACTCAATACGGCGACTCCAGCAAGAACGATTGCTCCAGCAATGATGCCCAACCCCATGTTTAACATCATCGGAGTGATGCTTCCCATAATCTGCCCAACAGTTGGAATCACTTCTGTCTGATTGGTCACATGCTCAGTCAAATGATGTGCAAATGGAACAGCATGATTAATAATGCCACCGCCCACCAAAAACATTGCTATGGTTCCTATAATAGACAAGGCTTTCATCAGTTTAGGTGCAAATGCCAACAGCAAATTGCCAACACGTGTTTGCCATGCCTTACCTTGCTGAGTCAGATACAAACCCATATCATCAATTTTGACAATCAAACCAACCAGTCCATATACACCCAGCGTCATCACCACCGCAATCAGACTCATGACAACGACTTTATTCATCAGAGTTGCTGTTGCCACTGTGCCTAAGGTAATCACCACAATCTCAGCTGATAAAATAAAATCGGTACGAATTGCTCCTTTAATTTTATCTTTTTCATAGGCCACCAAGTCATCTGGTATTTCGGGGATTTCACTGACGTCGGTATGTTTCTTGGTATGTAGGCTATGCAGCACCTTTTCCATACCCTCATAACACAGAAACAACCCACCTATCACCAATAAAGGGTTAATTAACCAAGCAGCAAAAATACTGACAATCAGTGCCGCGGGCACCAAAATACATTTATTTAATAATGAGCCTTTCGCTACAGCCCAAACCACAGGTAATTCACGCTCGGCTTTAACGCCTGTAACCTGTTGGGCATTCAGCGCAAGATCATCACCTAAAACACCTGCGGTTTTTTGTGCTGCAGTTTTACTCATTAAGGCAACATCATCCAGTAACGTTGCAATATCATCTAATAACAGCAGTAGGCTACTTGCCATATATTATCCAGTATGAAGGTTTTTCAATATTGTAAAGTGTTTTTGTATTTTTCAGCATGTTGATGCATGAAAACCAACAATCTTAAGCAATTGCTTAGTTTTGTCATAAGACATCGTTCCGCTTATGCCTTACAATAAATGCATTTTTAAAAAACGATCAAAGCACAGCGTTTAGGATATCTCATGACAACAGCAGATCAACGCCCAATTATTTTGACAGGTGACCGACCAACTGGACAACTGCATTTAGGTCACTTTGTTGGTTCACTACGTTCACGCGTAGGTTTACAAGACACGCATCATCAGCACATTTTACTTGCCGATGCACAAGCCCTAACTGACAATGCCGATAACTTTGAAAAAGTCCGTCGCAATGTCATCGAAGTTGCTACAGATTACTTGGCTGTTGGTATTGACCCAAGTAAAACCACGATTTGCGTTCAGTCACATCTGCCCGCATTAAATGAACTCACCATGCTGTATTTGAACTTCGTGACTGTGGCACGTTTAGAGCGTAACCCAACAATTAAATCAGAAATTCAAATGCGTGGTTTCGAGCGCGATATTCCAGCAGGTTTCTTATGCTATCCAGTTGCTCAAGCTGCTGATATTACTGCATTTAAAGCAACTGTTGTGCCTGTTGGTGAAGATCAGATTCCAATGATCGAACAAACTAACGAAATTGTACGGCGTGTTAACCGCCAGATAGGACGTGATTTACTACCAGAATGTAAGGCACTGTTATCAAATGTAGGACGCTTGCCTGGCTTCGATGGCAAAGCCAAAATGTCCAAGTCTTTGGGCAACACGATTGTGTTAAATGCCACAGACAAAGACATCAAAAAAGCAGTGAATGCAATGTATACAGACCCAAATCACTTGCGCATTGAAGACCCAGGTCAAGTTGAAGGCAATGTGGTGTTTACTTATTTAGATGCCTTCGATACAAATAAAGAAGAACTTGAAGAATTGAAAGCTCACTACCGTCGTGGTGGTTTAGGCGATGGCACAGTGAAAAAACGCCTTGAAGGTATTTTAAAAGACCTGATTGCACCAATTCGTGAACGTCGTAATGAACTTTCTAAAGACCCAGACTATATTATGGATGTTTTGAAAGCGGGTACACAAAAGTGTCAGGTCATTACTCAAACGACACTAGATGAAGTAAAAGATGGGCTTGGAATGTTCCGTTTTTGAGCATTACGACAAAAAAATATGACCAAAAGTGACCATTTTTGTTAATTATGTGCAAAACATGCAACAAAAAGCGTCATTTTTTTACGTTATTTAACAGTTAAATTGCGTAAAAGCCTATTATTTTAGTCAGCTTTTTTATATACTGCTCCTATAGCGTTTAGTTGTTACAGCTAAATGACATTTCTCCATTTTACGGAACTGTTTTCAGTTTTTCGTTGTTCTACGCAGTGGTCACCCCAACCATTGCGTATTTTTTTATCTAAATTTTGCATAAAAAATTCAAGTTTCTAACAAGTAAAAACTTGAATTTTAAAATCAGTCTAAAATTTTAATTTAAATCAGTTTTTGATCTTTTAAAACTTCGAGCATGGTTGTACCAATTTCCGCAGGGCTACGAGTATAAGCGATTCCAGCTTTTTCAAATGCCATAAATTTCTCTTCGGCAGTACCTTTACCACCAGAAATAATCGCACCTGCATGCCCCATACGTTTGCCTTTTGGCGCAGTAACCCCTGCAATATATCCAACCACAGGTTTAGTCACATTGGACTGAATATACTCTGCTGCTTCTTCTTCAGCAGTCCCACCAATCTCACCAATCATGATGATCGCATCGGTATCTGGGTCATCCTGAAACAATTTTAAAGCGTCAATCTGATTCATACCAGGAATCGGGTCTCCACCAATCCCTATACAGGTTGACTGACCTAAACCAAGTTTAGTGGTTTGCGATACAGCTTCATAAGTCAAAGTTCCTGAACGAGAAATAATTCCAATACGTCCCGCCCGATGAATATGCCCTGGCATAATGCCGATCTTACATTGTTCAGGTGTAATAATACCTGGGCAGTTTGGCCCTATCAGACGCGTATTTTGCCCACAAGTTTCCAAATAACGTTTGGCTTTGAGCATATCTAAAGTTGGCACACCTTCCGTAATAACAACAATCAAACCCACTCCAGCATCAATTGCTTCTACAACTGAATCCAGTACATAGGGTGCAGGTACATAAATCACTGAGGCATCTGCCTGTGTTTCACGCATGGCATCTTGCATGGTATTAAATACAGGTAAATCCAGATGCGTCTGACCACCTTTGCCTGGCGTTACCCCACCCACAACTTTTGTCCCGTAATTTAATGCTTGTACGGAGTGAAATGTCCCATTTTTACCTGTAAAGCCCTGAACCAAAACCTTTGTATTTTTATTAATTAACACGCTCATAGCAATATTCCTTTAGTGATTCTGATCTTGTTGTAATGTTGCAACCACTTTCTGTGCTGCATCTGCTAAACCATTGGCTGAAATGAGAGTTAGTCCTGATTCATCCAAAATTTTTGCACCAAGCTCAGCATTGTTACCTTCTAGGCGAACCACCACTGGAATACTGACATTTACTTCTTGAACTGCTGCAATAATCGCTTCGGCAATCATGTCACAACGTACAATCCCACCAAAAATATTGATTAATACAGCCTCAACAGAATGATCTGCCAAAATAATTTTAAATGCTTCAATCACGCGTTCTTTGGTTGCACCACCACCAACATCTAGAAAGTTGGCAGGCTTTCCACCATAAAGCTGAATAATGTCCATGGTTGCCATCGCTAACCCTGCACCATTAACCATACAGCCAATATTGCCTTCAAGTGCAACATAGTTCAGATCATGCTCAGATGCTTTGAGTTCACGCTCATTTTCCTGAGTTTTATCACGTAGTGCAGCAACTTCAGGGATTCGATATACAGCATTAGAATCAATGCCAATTTTGGCATCAACACATAAAATTTCACCATTCTCACGTATAGATAGTGGGTTGATTTCAAACAATGCAAAATCATTTTCAACGAATGCACGATACGCGCCTTGCATCAGTTTAGTGAAACTATCAATCTGTTCATCTTTTAACTGTAATGCATAGCCGACCTGACGTGCTTGAAATGGCAATAAACCAGTTAAAGGATCAATACTGATTTTAATGATTTTTTCAGGGGTTTCTTCAGCCACTTTCTCAATTTCGACACCACCTTCAGTAGATGCCATAAAGGTGACACGGCGTGATGAACGGTCAACAACTGCTCCCAAATACAATTCACGCTCTACAGGATAAACATCTTCACAAACCAGTACGCTATTGACAGGCTGACCTAAAGCATCAGTTTGGTAAGTGACTAAACGTGTGCCTAAAATTTGTCCTGCATATTCGGCAGCTTCATCTTTCGATTTAACAACTTTTACACCGCCTGCTTTACCACGCCCGCCTGCATGTACTTGTGCTTTAATGACTGCAAATTTGCCAGCCAGTTTTTTATAGGCTGCAACCGCTTCATCGGGAGATGTTGCTAAGATACCTTCTTGAACAGGTAGACCATATTTCTTAAGTAACGCCTTGGCTTGGTATTCATGTAAATTCATTTGTGTACCTTTTATATTTATTGCATGCACTTTTTTTTAAAATACATCTCGATAAGCGAGCTACGACAGCATCATGCTGAAGTCTAATTCTAGTTGTAGTGGAAATTTTCAGGGAACTCAACTCTTTACTACAAATTAAGCATCATTTTCAAAAATATTATAAAGTTTAGGTATTTTATTGATAAATAATAAATGATTTTTATTATATTAAATTTATATATTTCAGTACCTTGAAATAAAAAATGGCGGTTATATTAACCGCCATTTTCCAATTAGATTATTTAATTCATCTAATTATTTACGTTTACGCTGAATCGCGTGAATTGCACGACCATCTACAGCAAGTGCAGCTTCATGAACAACTTCAGAGAATGTTGGGTGACCAAATGTCATTAACTGAAGATCTTCAACAGAAGACACAAACTCAAGTGCGATCATACCTTGGTGAACGATATCAGATGCTGCAGGTCCAATAACATGCATACCCAATAAACGGTCAGTTTTTGCATCAGCAACGAATTTAACGAAACCAGCACCTTCACCCGCAGCTAAAGCACGACCATTTACAGCAAAACCGAATTGACCAGTTTTTACTTCATGACCTTTTTCTTTAGCTTGTTCTTCAGTTAAACCAACCCATGCAGCTTCTGGATGTGTATAGATTACTGAGATGATTGTGTCATAGTTCACTTGTGCAGCATGGCCGTGAATACGCTCAACCGCCATTACACCTTCTTCCATTGCTTTGTGTGCAAGCATTGGGCCACGAACCAAGTCACCAATCGCGTATACACCTTCAACAGAAGTTGCACACCAGTCATTCACTTCAACCAAGCCACGCTCAGTTAATTTGATGCCTGAATCTTCAGCCAACAGACCTTCTGCATAAGCTTTACGACCTACACAAACGATCAATTTGTCAAAAGTTTCAGTTTTCTCTTCGCCACCTTGGGTGTACTTAACAGTCACTTCACGACCGTTAATTTCAGTACCAGCAACTTTAGCGCCAACACGGATATCTAAACCTTGTTTAGTCAAGATTTTTTGATATTCCTTAGCTACTGCTTTGTCAGCCATTGGTAAGAATGCATCCATTGCTTCAAACACAACAACTTCAGCACCAAGACGACGCCATACTGAACCAAGTTCTAAACCGATTACACCAGCACCAATTACACCTAAACGTTTAGGTACTTCAGGGAAGTTTAGTGCACCTGTTGAATCTACGATCAAGTCTTGATCTACAGGAGCTACAGGAATATTTACAGGCACAGAACCAGAAGCAAGAATGACATATTTAGGTTCTAAAAGTTGAGTTTCACCTTCATGTGAAACAAACTCAACTTTTTTACCAGCAAGTAATTTACCTGTACCTTTTAACCACTCAATACCATTGCCTTTAAGCAATTGATCAATACCGCCAGTCAATTGGTCAACAATTTTGTCTTTGCGAGCAAGAAGTTTTGCAAGGTCAAAATTTACTTCACCAGTAGTAATACCGTGATCAGCCAAATGATGCACTGTATCTTCATAACGATGTGAAGAATCAAGTAATGCTTTAGAAGGGATACAACCTACGTTCAAGCAAGTACCGCCTAAAGATGGCTTACCGTTATGAATACGTTTTTCGATACAAGCGACTTTAAAACCCAGTTGAGCAGCACGAATTGCAGCTTCATAACCACCAGGACCGCCGCCAATAACAACAAGATCAAATTGCTGAGACATGTTTATCTCCATGCACCAAGACAAAGGATCGCTCTGCCTTGGTTTATATTATTCGTAAAAAATTAAAGGTCTAGGATAAGTTTAGCTGGTTCTTCTAACAATTCTTTGATTGTTACCAAGAAGCCTACAGCTTCTTTACCATCGATCATACGGTGGTCATAAGAAAGCGCTAAATACATCATTGGCAAGATTTCAACTTGACCATTAACCGCCATAGGACGTTCTTGGATTTTATGCATACCCAAGATACCTGTTTGCGGTTGGTTCAAAATTGGAGTTGAAAGCAATGAACCGAATGTACCACCATTGGTAATGGTGAACGTACCGCCAGTCATGTCTTCGATTGCCAATTTACCATCACGTGCCTTGTAAGCAAAATCACGAATGCCATTTTCAACTTCAGCATAGCTCATGCGATCAGTATCACGTAGTACAGGAACAACTAGACCACGCTCTGAAGATACAGCAACACCAATGTCGTAGAAACCATGATAAACAATATCATCACCATCAATAGACGCATTGACTGCTGGATAACGTTTTAGCGCTTCAGTAACTGCTTTAACAAAGAAAGACATAAAGCCTAAACGTGCACCATGACGTTTTTCAAAGATGTCTTTGTATTGTTTACGCATTTCCATCACTGGCTTCATGTTCACTTCGTTAAACGTTGTCAACATTGCAGTTTGCTGAGTTGCTGCAAGCAAGCGTTCTGCAACACGCTTACGTAAGCGAGTCATTGGAACACGTTTTTCAATACGCTCACCCACTGCAACGCTTAATGGTGTTACGCTAGCAGCAGCTGGTTTTGCTTGATGGTTTGCAACATCTTCTTTGGTAATGCGACCACCGCGACCTGTACCTTGTACGTCAGTCGCAGCAATACCTGTTTCATTTAATGCTTTACGCACTGCAGGTGCTTGGTCTTGAACAGATGCAGCACTTGTAGCAGCTGCTGGTGCAGCTTTTTCTTCGCTTTGTACAGCTTCAGGTGCTGCAGCTACAGCGCTAGAAACTGCGCCTGCTTCAAATTGAGCAATTACTTCACTAGAAAGAACTGTATCGCCTTCACCTTTCACAATTGCAACTAAGCTACCATCAGCAGGTGCAACAACTTCCAATACAACTTTATCAGTTTCAATATCACAGATCACTTCGTCACGTGATACAGGTTCACCAACTTTTTTGTGCCAAGTTGCAATTGTTCCGTCTGCTACAGACTCTGGAAATACTGGTGCCTTAATTTCGGTTGCCATTCTTTAGTCTCTCCTGATGATTAGGCTTCAATCGCAAGCGCGTCTTGAATTAATTTAGCTTGTTGTTTTGCATGTAAATATGGTGAACCACATGCTGGGGCTGCAGAAGCATCACGACCTGCGAAGCTAATGCGTGCTTGTTTGCCAACATTTGATACTGTTTCGTATAAGAATGGGGCAATAAAGTGCCATGCACCTTGGTTCTTCGGTTCTTCCTGACACCAAACAACTTCTGTTGCATTTGGATAAGCATTAAGAACTTCAGCAATACGTTGTTCTGGGTATGGATACAACTGTTCTACACGAACAATCGCAACATTACCTAGCGCAGCTTCACGACGTTTTTCAAGCAAGTCGTAATACACTTTACCGCCACAGAATACGATACGGGTTACGTCTGCTTTGTTGATTTGATCAACTTCATCAATCACAGTTTGGAATTGACCGTTTGCCAATTCATCTAGGTTAGATACTGCAAGTTTATGACGAAGCAATGACTTCGGCGACATCACAATCAATGGTTTACGGATTGGACGAACAGCCTGACGACGCAATGCATGGTAAATTTGTGCAGGTGTTGTCGGTGTAATCACTTGCATGTTGTCTTCTGCACAAAGCTGCAAATAACGCTCTAGACGTGCAGATGAATGCTCAGGACCTTGACCTTCAAAGCCGTGTGGTAACAACATGGTTAAACCACAAACACGTTCCCACTTGGTTTCACCAGATGCGATAAACTGGTCAATCACCACTTGCGCACAGTTGGCGAAGTCACCAAACTGAGCTTCCCAAACGATCAAACTGTTTGGCAATGTAGTTGCATAACCATATTCAAATGCCAAAACCGCTTCTTCAGAAAGCAATGAATCCCAAAGCGCAAAGCGTGGTTGGTTTTCTTTAACATTACAAAGCGGAATATAAACTGAACCATCTTTTTGGTTGTGTAGTTTAGCGTGACGGTGTGAGAATGTACCACGACCCACGTCTTCACCACTGATACGAACCAAATAGCCTTCATCAAGCAAAGTCGCATACGCTAAAGTTTCAGCAGCACCCCAGTTTAAAGGCGTTTCACCAGTTTGCATTTTCAAGCGTTCGTCAATTACTTTTGAAACTTGACGTTGCATTTCAAAGCCTTCTGGAAGCTGACGCATTTTTGTACCAATCGCTTTTAGACGCTCGATATCAAAAGATGTATCCCAGTTGTCTGTGTAGTCATGACCCAAGTAAGGTGTCCAGTCCACAAACATTTTGGTATTTGGCTCAAGTACCAATGCGTTGGCAACATGTTTACCTGCTTCCAAATCAGCGCGGTAGTCTTCAACCATATTGTCTGCTTCAGCACGATCCAAGATTTTTTGTTGTACTAGCTGATCAGCATAAAGCGTACGTGTAGTCGCTTTCTTGTTAATCACCTGATACATCACAGGTTGAGTTGCAGATGGCTCATCTGCTTCGTTGTGACCACGACGACGGTAACAGAACAAGTCAATTACAACATCTTTGCGGAATGTATGACGGAAGTCATGTGCAAGTTGAGCAATAAATACAACTGCTTCAGGATCATCACCATTCACATGGAAGATTGGTGACTGAACCATTTTCGCAATGTCAGTACAGTATTCGGTAGAACGTGCATCACGTGGATCAGATGTTGTAAAACCAACTTGGTTATTCACAACAATATGAACAGTACCACCAACGGTATAGCCGCGGGTTTGTGACATTTGGAAAGTTTCCATGTTCACACCCTGACCTGCAAATGCAGCATCACCGTGAACAATCACAGGTAACACATCATCACCACCAATGTCTTTACGACGAACTTGGCGTGCACGAACAGAACCTTCAACTACAGGCCCAACAATTTCTAAGTGTGATGGGTTAAACGCCAATGCCAAGTGAACTTCGCCACCTGGTGTCATCACATTTGATGAGAAACCTTGGTGATATTTTACGTCACCAGAGCCTTTCTTGGTCAGTGCTTTACCTTCAAACTCACCAAATAGGTCAGCAGGGTTTTTACCCATAATATTCACAAGCAAGTTCAAGCGACCGCGGTGTGGCATACCAATAACCACTTCCTTACAGCCCACTGTACCTGCACGTTGAATAATTTCATTGACCATTGGAATGAAGGTTTCACCACCTTCCAAACCAAAGCGTTTTGCACCTACAAATTTATTACCGAGATATTTTTCCAAACCTTCAGCGGCAGTCAAACGCTCCAAGAAATGTTTCTTTTGCTCAGCTGTAAAGCTAAATTGACCGCGCGCACCTTCAAGGCGCTGTTGAATCCAGCGTTTTTCTACTGTATCTACGATGTGCATATATTCTGCACCAATAGACCCACAGTAAATCGCCTGCATGGTTTCAACCATTTCACCAAGAGTTGCCTCATCTTTACCAATCGCAAGATTACCGGTGTTAAATACGGTATCTAGATCAGATTTAGTCAACCCATGTGCATTTAATTCTAAATCAGGAACGTCTTCACGCTTTGCTAAACCGAGAGGGTCCAACTTCGCTTTTTGGTGTCCGCGGTTGCGATAAGCAGAAATAAGCTGTAAAACACCAATTTGGCGCTTTTCATGCTCAGTGCTTACGGTACTTTGCACAACAGACTGTACGCGATTTGAATTACGACCAAGTAATAAAAATTGTTCACGCACAGTTCCGTGTGGTTGGTCGCCTTTTGGGAATTTATCGAAATATTGACGCCAGTCTTCACTGACAGATGATGGAGAAGTTAGGTACTGCTCGTATAGTTCTTCGATATACGCTGCACTATCAGCGGAAAGTTCAGTATCAAGACGCAATGCGTCAGCAACTTCTTGCATTTTTGGACCCATTTCCTATTGCAAAAATATTACAGATTACTCAGTGAAGCAATCCATGATCGATAATGTCAGATTGGTAACCATGACACCATGCCCGATGACTTTCATCATCAGGAATATTCGTGCTTATAAAATAAGCATAACCTACCTTATAGGCACAATGAATTATAACGCCCATACCTGGCATCATCACTCATCTTATACCCGACCAAAAGCCGAGCAATTTTTTGCAAATCGTCTTAGATAAAGATAAATACACGATTTAGCTTTTCTAAAACGTTTTCCTGTTACTTTTTAACAATGCTATTTTCTCACATTACGAAAATAATAGCTCTTTTTTTTCACTATTTTTTTTAATATAGTGACTTGCTAAATGCTAACATGTTATCCCAATTGATTTAATTTTTTTCCCACATACCTCTCATCACGCATCAAAATATATAAATACAAAACAGAGATATATGTTGATCGATCCATCAAAAACATGCAATTACAAGGCAACTCAACTTAACACTCCCACTACAAATAAAAAAAAGCGCACATCATTCAATGTGCGCTTTTTTGTACATCTAATTAGCCCGCTTGGTCTAACAACATACTACGGATATGACCGATTGCTTTTGTTGGGTTTAAACCTTTAGGACAAACTGATACACAGTTCATGATTCCTTTACAACGGAATAGACTGAATGGATCATCTAAACGAGCCAAACGATCTTGAGTCGCTGTATCACGCGAATCAATAATGAAACGGTATGCATTTAACAATGCTGAAGGACCCAAGAATTTATCTGGATTCCACCAGAATGATGGGCATGAAGTTGAACAACATGCACACAAAATACACTCATACAAACCATTTAAGTGTTCACGCTCTTCAGGAGATTGCAAACGCTCTTTTGGTGGTGCTGGCTGGTTATTAATCAGGAATGGCTGAATCTTGTTGTATTGATCATAGAACTGATTCATATCAACAACCAAGTCCTTGATTACTGGTAAACCAGGTAAAGGACGGATCACAATCTTCTCAGGAAGATCATTCAGGTTTTGCAAGCAAGCCAAACCATTTTTACCGTTGATGTTCACACCATCTGAACCACAAATCCCTTCACGACAAGAACGACGGAAAGTCAGTGTTTCATCTTGCACTTTCAAAGCTAGCAAAGCATCAAGCAACATACGGTGCTTATCTGTCAACTCAAGCTTAAAAGTTTGCATGTACGGCGCTTTATCCTTATCAGGATCATAGCGGTAGATTTCGAATGTACGAGTACCTCTACTCATCTTTATACTCCCGATTAGAATGTACGTGGTTTTGGTGGAATCGCATCAACAGTCAGCGGCTTATAACGCACTGGCTTATATTCCAAATGATTGTCAGATGAATACCACAAAGTATGCTTCATCCAGTGATCATCACGGCGACCATATGGATATTCAGGATGATCTGGTGGTAACTCATAATCAACAACCGTATGCGCACCACGACATTCTTTACGTGCAGCAGCAGAAATCAGTGTTGCTTTTGCAACTTCATACAAGTTTTCAACTTCAAGTGCTTCAACACGTGCTGTGTTAAATACTTTTGATTTGTCTTTCAAATGAATGTTGCGCACGCGTGATTCTAACGCAAGGATTTGTTTTACACCTTCATCAAGCAATGCTTGAGTACGGAATACACCCGCGTGATCTTGAACGATGTCACGAATTGCATCAGCAACGTCTTGAGCATTTTCACCGCTGGTTGACTCATCCAATTTACGGACGCGAGCCAAAGTACTCACAAGAACGTCTGTTGGAAGTGGTGCGTATTCATCACCATGATGCTTGGTTACATAATCAATAATATGTTCACCAGCAGCCTTACCAAACACAACCAAGTCAAGCAATGAGTTTGTACCTAAACGGTTTGCACCATGTACAGACACACAAGAACACTCACCGATCGCATAGAAACCTTTTACTGGCTTCACGAAGTTACGCTGATTGTTGGCATGATAAGTTTCAGTAGACTTGTCGTATCCAGCATTCAATTCTTCAGCAGTTGCTGCTTCAGGAAGTACAACCTGACCATGAATATTGGTTGGAATACCACCCATTTGATAATGGATTGTCGGTACTACTGGAATTGGTTCTTTAGTGATATCAACGTTCGCGAATTTCTTACCAATCTCAAATACAGATGGCAAGCGTTTCATGATGGTATCAGCACCCAAGTGAGTCATATCTAGCAAGATATAGTCACCTTTAGGACCACAACCACGGCCTTCTTTAATTTCTTGGTCCATAGAACGTGAAACGAAGTCACGTGGCGCCAAGTCTTTTAAAGTTGGTGCATAGCGTTCCATGAATGGTTCGCCATCTTTGTTACGAAGAATTGCACCTTCACCACGGCAACCTTCAGTAAGAAGTACGCCTGCGCCTGCAACACCTGTTGGGTGGAATTGCCAGAATTCCATATCTTGCAATGGAATACCCGCACGTGCAGCCATACCAAGACCGTCACCAGTATTGATATATGCATTTGTTGATGCACGATACACACGACCAGCACCACCAGTAGCAAACAAAGTTGCTTTTGCTTGGAATACTGCAATGTTACCTGTTTCTTGGTCAATTGCTGTTACGCCAAGAACATCACCTTCTTCATTGCGGATTAAGTCAAGTGCAATCCATTCAACAAAGAATTGAGTACCCATTTTCACGTTGCTTTGATAAAGCGTATGCAAAAGCGCGTGACCAGTACGGTCAGCTGCTGCACATGCACGTGGAACTGGCTTCTCACCATAGTTTGCAGAGTGACCACCAAATGGACGCTGATAGATCGTACCATCTTTGTTACGGTCAAATGGCATACCCATGTGTTCAAGTTCATAAACAACTTTCGGCGCTTCACGACACATAAACTCGATTGCGTCTTGGTCACCTAACCAGTCTGAACCTTTTACAGTGTCATAAAAGTGGTAGTGCCAGTTATCTTCCTGCATGTTACCAAGAGATGCACCAATACCACCTTGCGCTGCAACAGTGTGCGAACGTGTTGGGAATACTTTAGTCAATACTGCAACTTTCAAACCAGCTTGAGCTAGCTGATAAGCAGCACGCATACCAGAACCACCACCACCAACGATAACAGTATCGAAAGTCAGGTTTTGGATATTTGAATAATCTTCTTTAGGGGTTATCGCGCCCATGATTTTTTCCTATCAATTCGCCCAGAAAATCTGGATACCCCAGATCGCATACACAAATACAGCAATAATCACTGCAGTCGTTAATACTAGGCGCAAACCTTTAGCAGATGGACCCATTTGACGAGTAGTTACATAGTCAGTAAAGACTTGCCACATACCAATCCAAGCGTGTACAACCAATGATAAAATTGACAGCAATGAAAGAATTTTCATTGGCAAAGTCATCATAAAGCCAGACCATTGTTCAAAGCCAAAGCCGCCGTGGAATAAAATCCATCCAAAGATCACGACTGTATAAACTGCTAGAACAACTGCGCTCACACGTTGGAGATACCAATCACGAGAACCTGAACCTGTTAAACCTGTAGCACTTTTCATTAGAATACGATCCATATAAAAGCTGCGATAATTGCTACCACAGATAGAACCAATGAAATTGTAGCTGCAACTCGACCACTTTGTAGTTCTTCATTAAAACCAAGGTCTGCGAGTAAATGCTTAACACCACCAATAAAATGGTAGATTAAACCTGCTACAAAAACCCAAACAATGAATCGTACTAAGAAATTCCCAAATATTTGTTCTTTCACATAAGTAAAGCCTTCTGGCGAAGACAGTGACTTATCTAATATCCATAAAAGTACTGGAACCAACAAAAATACGATGACACCAGATAAACGGTGCAAGATTGATGCAATAGCCACGGGAGAGCGTAAGTTAACCGCTAACACCTGCCCCATGGACAAATTGACAGGTCTGTTGCTTTTCACAGCGGGCATCCTGTAAGTAGAAACTCCATCCGGAGTTTGTTTGATTAATTCGAAGGAAAGCTGGCATCGTTAGGCTAGCAAATGCCTAAACTTTTAAACGACACTTGATTATAGAACGCAAACTAACAAAATTCAAACAACCTAAATGCCTACAATTTCAATTTATTCTATAAATAAGAATCATTTACACTGTTTATTCTTCACAAATTCCTTGTATTTTTCCATTATTTATTTGCTATGTTATTATTTTTATAAGTGAATTTTAAAACTCAGCATCACTTCCAGAAAATTTTTCCAAATTTCACCCTACAACCAAAGACCAATATTATAAAAAAGAATAAGGAACATTTATCTGAGGAGATACACAACCAACTTTTTGCATACCTTTTCACCATTTTTTAAGTTTTTTAGCCAATTTGAAGATCACTCACCCAAAGAACAACCATTTTTAAAATAAATACTACTCATGAATAAACTTTACTAAGTTGTCGCTTTTTATCATTGTTTTTTTCTATGAGAGTACGTACATTCATCTATATTGAGCTAAATATGTGATCTAGCGCATAGCTTCGTGAAAATTGATTATGACTTTTTACCAATAAATGTTTTACCAAATATTTCGACAGCAAATAACCGTGTTTTATAGACTTTAGGTATTTTCATGATTATTTTTTAGACACTTTTAAGCCTTTTTGCCTCTTTTTCCACATAATAATTGCAATATGTACTGTATTTTTCGCCGCTGCTTGCTGTACATTTATGTCGGACAAAAGAATGCTACTACAAATTTGGATGTATACAGCATGGAGGCTATTAACATAGAGGTTAAAAGTTAATCCAAAGTATTATTGACAATTTTTTAGTAAGGCATAAGCTTTGTCCGTGTTTATCCCCCTGATTACGTTCATTAAAATACAATTAATACGTATCAGATCAACATTCACCAGGACAGGAGATCTATTGAATGTCTGAAGCAACTGGCAAGAAAGCCGTTTTAAAACTTGATGGAAAAGAAATTGAACTGCCAATTTATAGCGGTACATTAGGTCCAGACGTTATTGACGTTAAAGACGTATTAGCCGCAGGTCATTTCACTTTCGATCCTGGTTTTATGGCTACCGCTTCTTGTGAATCTAAAATCACATTCATCGATGGTAACAAAGGCGTTTTATTACACCGCGGCTACCCAATCGATCAATTAGCGACTAAAGCTGACTATTTAGAAACTTGCTACTTGCTTTTAAATGGTGAATTACCAACGCCAGAACAAAAAGCAGAATTTGATGCAAAAGTTCGCAACCACACTATGGTTCATGACCAAGTAAGTCGTTTCTATAATGGTTTCCGTCGTGATGCTCACCCTATGGCTATCATGGTTGGTGTAGTGGGTGCACTGTCTGCGTTCTATCACAATAATTTAAACATCGAAGATGTTAATCATCGTGAAATTACTGCAGTTCGCCTAATTGCGAAAATTCCTACGCTAGCAGCGTGGAGCTACAAGTACACAGTGGGTCAACCATTTATGTACCCTCGCAATGACTTGAGCTATGCGGAAAACTTCTTGTACATGATGTTTGCCACTCCTGCAGACCGTGATTACAAAGTAAACCCTATTCTTGCTAAAGCAATGGATCGTATTTTCACGCTTCATGCTGACCATGAGCAAAACGCATCTACATCTACAGTACGTTTAGCTGGTTCTACTGGTGCAAACCCATATGCATGTATCGCTGCTGGTATCTCTGCACTTTGGGGACCTGCTCACGGTGGTGCAAACGAAGCTGTTCTTAAGATGCTTGATGAAATCGGCACTGTAGAAAATGTTGCTGGCTTCATGGAAAAAGTGAAAACTAAAGAAGTTAAACTCATGGGCTTCGGTCACCGTGTTTACAAAAACTTCGACCCTCGCGCGAAAGTAATGAAAGAAACTTGTGACGAAGTTCTTGCTGCTCTTGGCATCAACGATCCACAACTTGCACTTGCGATGGAACTTGAACGTATTGCGCTTTCTGACGAATACTTCATTAAACGTAACTTGTATCCAAACGTAGACTTCTACTCAGGTATCATCCTTAAAGCGATTGGTATCCCAACAGAAATGTTTACAGTAATCTTCGCTCTTGCACGTACAGTAGGCTGGATCAGCCACTGGATCGAAATGCACAGCGGACCTTACAAAATTGGTCGCCCTCGTCAGCTTTACACTGGCGAAACTCAACGCGACATCAAACGCTAATTTCCCCAAGGAAAGCAGCAAACGACAAAAAAGACCGCATTTCGCGGTCTTTTTTATACTGATTTATACTGAATTAATACATCAAATAACGGACCACAAAACTCGGATTATGAATAAAGAGTTTTAATAATGTCTGTGCGGCGCTCGATGGTTTTCGTGTTCCACGCTCCCAACTCTCCAGTGTTCTGACAGAAACCCCCAAGATTTGTGCCAGTTGTAACTGAGTAATTTGAATACGCTTACGCGCCAATACAATTTGCTGTGCCAATCGCAAATCCTGTGTCTGATGAATGGATTGATTTTTTATGTCCATTATCCTCACCCAATTTTTTATCATGTGACAAACAGCGCATAGCTGCGCGAAGTTAGCTCAACATTGCAGAAGAAACCTGCTTTAGTGGCAGTAAAGTCCGCTGTATAAAACAGCTCAATCAACCAGATTATTGAATGGCAACATCGGTTGAGAGACTGTAATTTGACTTGATACAAGCTACAAACGGCTCTAAATACACCATAAAACAGGTTTCTATACCTTTGACTTAAGGTTGTTTTGCTGAACTTGCAGGCGCATCATGCTGCATATTTGCCATATCATGCTCGCTCATTTTCGACATATCCGTATCTTTCATATTGGACATATCATGTTGTACAGATGCTGAAGATTCATCACCCGTAGAGCGCCATTGCTGAGAGTAGCGATTGATATCATTGCTATCGGATGCAACGCTATAATATAAAAATCCCAAAAAGGTCATACCTAAAATCACAGCAATAATGACACCACGCCAAACCTTTGAAGTGCTTTTACCTTGTGAATTTTCCATACAATTTACCTTGTTACAAGTTGAAAAAATTTTGCGTTAAAATTTAAAGCTCATTCGCACCCAATAATTACGGCCGATATTGTCAAACTGCGTATTTGCGGCATAACCAAAAGCACTCGCCCCCGCTTTATTTAAGTGTTCAGCATAGGCTTTATTCAAGAGATTATCGATACCCAAAGACAGGTCAACACCTTGAGTCAAATGATAGGTTGCGTTGAGCGCAATGGTGGTAAAGGCTTTACTTTCCCCCATGTCATAACCAACAATATTTCCCTGATACAAACTATAATGGTTCTGCTTGGCAACCGAACGTACCAATAAACCCAATGTGTAATGGTCTTGTACATAGCGTAGATTAAGGCGAGCTTCTAGAGGTGCAATTTGTGGTAACGGCGTATGATCGGAAGTATTTTCACCCCATGCATACATGACACTCAAATCAGTTTGAATATGTGGGGTAAATTGATAACCCAACCCTGTTTCTGCACCTGCAATCGTTGCATCAACATTACGCACAGTCGGATAAGACTGTGAAATGCTCGGATTGGCATACTGGATCAGGATAAAATCTTTCACAATACCCGCATATACTGATGCCCAAGCATTCCATTTTCCTTGCTGCCATTGTGAACCAATATCTAGCTGTGTCGTTTTCTCTGTTTTTACAGCATCCATGTTATTAATACTGTAAGCCCCAGAAGAGAGTTTAGTGCTAAATAATTCCCAAAAATCAGGAACTCGTTCAACATAACCTAAACCAACATAATTTTTAATGCCAGAATCTGGCAAACTATTTTCTAAGCGAATAAAAGCACTTGGAACGGTTTCAGTGCGTTCACTTGGATTGGTGATGATATTGGTTTTTGATGTGGTCATTGCCACGCGATCCAGACGTGCCCCTGTCACCAACTGATTACTGTCGTTCAAATGATAGGTCAGTTCACTAAATGCGCCATAGGATTGATATTTCATATTACGCATATAAGGCTTATTCATCATCATCATGGTGCTTTTCATATCTCCACCATGATTCCAATGTTGCGAATCCACACCGCTCACGACGCTCAATTTACCCCACTCGGTGGTCATTGCTAAACGCGAATTGAGTGTTTGACGAGCCAGTTCCATTGAACTTCGCACCCCTGCATTGGCACGGTAACTGTAGTTGTCCATGACATGGTCATTGTCGGTATAGTCGATTTGCGCTTCTATTTTTTTAATATGTTCGCTGATATTTTTCTTTTCCGCATGGAAACCTAAACTTTGGCGCTTGAATTGCACCCCATCCATGGAACGCCCTGCATATTCAGAGTAACCATCTCCTGTACCCGCATTGAGTTCCAGCCATGTATCGTCATCGGGTGTCCATCCCATCGCTATGTCTGCTGTCCAGCGCTCCCATGCTGATGGGGCTTTATTGCCATTACCATCTTTATAACTGTTTGAGGTTGAACGACTGGTCGTTAGGCGCAAATATTTGGTTTCATCACCTAATGTTCCATCAAAATTTTGATCTAAACGACCATAGGAACCGACTAACACACTGGCCGTTCCCTGATATGGCTTTTCACTATTCAGTTTTGGTGGAGTCCGCTCAAAAAGTACGGTTGCGGCTGAACCTGGGGTCGGATACAGTACCGTTTCTGGCCCCTTCACCACCGTAATTTTATCGTAGGTTTCAGGCGAAATATAAGAGGTTGGCGCATCCATACGTGCAGGGCACGCACCAAGTTTTTCAGTCCCATTGGTGAGCATTTTAATGCGTGAACCAAACATTCCTCGGAATGTGACATCGCCATTGGTTCCACCGCTGCTAATGGCATTAAATCCTACAATGCTTTTGAGATAATCCGCACCATCGGTCGCTGGAACAGGTTGAATTGGCTGTTTAGGATCAGCAACCACCACCAAACCATTAGCCTTCTTGCCTTTTGTTGCTGTGACCACAATTGGAGCAAGTTGAATTTCATCTGTCGTTATCGATGATTGATCTGTAGTTTCTTCTGCTTGAGCAAAATTTGAAGCAAGTGCGACTGCAATCGCAAGCGATTGTAAAATAAATTTCGGCTGTGACATTAATTTTCTCTTTTATGTCATAAACAAAATCCTTGAGGGTTTCCTCAAGAACAAATACCTTGTATTGAATATTTTGTTTAAGCAAAAAGAGGGGGCGCTCGCCCTTGTGGAATAAGAAAAAGTCGTTGTAAAACAAAATAGATATGCTTAAAAGCTTTTTGAAAAGCAATCAGGCGAACTTGCAGACGTTCGAAAACTTCTTTAATTTCCAGATCAAGAAAGGCAACCATGTGCCCATAAACTTTACAATAAAGACATTCATGATTTGGGTCGTGCTGATGCTTGTCATGCACCGAGGCGTGGGACAACATATGCATACCCTGCATATGTGACATATCAGCCATCGACATATCCATTTGGGTGGCATTGCTATGATTTGTAAGGGCTAATGCATCGGAAACAGTGGCACATACCGGAGAAATCTGAAAATTTTCCGGAAGCAGCGCCTGTAAAAATACGGCGATTTGCAGCAACATTGCACTCAGTGCAAGTACAAATCCAGTTCTTAGCAAACTTAACCTTCTCTGCTCAGCAACCCCAATATGGCTGTTAAAATGATCAGCCTTTTAAACTCGCGCCAGTCTACTATATTTATTTTGTTTTGGCTAAAAATTTGAAAGCCTGGATTTTTTGAAGATAAAGCTTTGACATAGAAAAATTTGTTCTATATTCACTAGGGTCGATTTTTTATTAAAACTGAGCAAAAATGTTGGTTTTTCTGTATTTCCAGCAGAATTTTTTTAGATTTAAGATCAATCTAAGCTGTGTTTCGTATATAGTATGACTACCTGAACGCCACTGTATATCCCTGTTATACTTTACATTACGCTGAACAATTAAATTTATAAATCAGCCTGATGTAAGCCCTATAGGAATAGGATTTTATTTGAATGAAAAATTTTAAAATTGCCCTTGCTCAATTCTCTCCACATATTGGCAATATTGAAAACAACACCCAGAAAATGATCGAACAGGCAAACCAAGCCAAACAACAGCATGCTGACATTATTTTATTTCCTGAGCTCAGCATGATTGGTTACCCTGCAGAAGATTTATTTTTGCGCCCTAGCCTAAAAAAACGCACTGAAGCTGCGTTGGCTGAACTGAGCAAAGTCAAAGATATCGTGATGGTCTTTGGCTTTGTACATCATACTGAAGATGGTCAACGCTTTAACTCAGCAGCCGTGATGAAAGACGGTGAAATTCTGGGGATTTATAACAAACAGAATTTGCCGAACTACAGTGTATTTGATGAAAAACGCTACTTTGCCGTAGGTCAGCAACACCTGATTTTTGAATATTTAGGACATAAATTTGGTGTACTGATTTGTGAAGATATTTGGAGTCTTGACACCGTACAGCAATTGAGCCAACTCAATGTCGACAGTGTACTTGTACTCAACTCATCACCTTACGAAGTGGGTAAACCACAGCACCGTTTAACCACCATGGCTAAAGTGGCTAATGAGCTGAATATCAACCTGATTTATAGCAACCAAGTGGGTGGTCAGGATGATTTGATTTTTGATGGCTCAAGTTTTGCAATTAACCGCAATGGTGATGTCGCTTTACGTGCTGCAAGCTTCAAAGAAGAACTCTACTATGTAGACTTCGATACAGAACAGGCTGCTTACACTAAGCAAACCCTTGTTCCTGAACTCGACACCATGGCTGAAATTTATCAAAGCCTAGTCATGGCAACCCGTGACTATGTTCAACGTTCAGGTTTTCCTGGTGTTATTTTAGGCCTATCTGGCGGGATTGACTCTGCTTTAACCTTAGCGATTGCAGTTGATGCTTTAGGCGCAGATAAAGTTCAAGCTGTGATGATGCCATATACGTATACCTCGCAAATTAGTGTTGAAGATGCAGCGGAACAAGCAAAAACTTTAGGGATTACGTTTGGGATTGCAGAAATTCACCCGATTGTGAATAGCTTTATGCAAACCCTGTATCCTTTCTTTGGTGATCGCCCTGCCGATGCGACCGAAGAAAATCTTCAGGCACGTGCACGCGGCACTTTACTCATGGGCTTGTCGAACAAGTTTGGTAATTTAGTCCTGTCTACAGGCAATAAATCTGAGCTTGCTGTAGGTTACTGCACACTGTATGGCGATATGGTCGGTGGTTTTGCGGTTCTTAAAGATGTGTACAAAACCATTGTATTTGAATTGGCAAAATACCGTAACAGTATCAGTGAAACTCCAGTGATTCCTGAGCGTGTCATTACTCGCCCACCTTCAGCAGAACTTCGTCCAGACCAAAAAGATCAAGACTCATTACCTGCATACGATGTGCTTGATGCCATTTTATATGCTTACATTGAAGAAGACAGCAGCCAAGCGGACATTATTGCTCGCGGTTTTGATCAGGCAACTGTAGAAAAAGTCATTCAGTTGGTTGATCGCAATGAATACAAACGCCGTCAGGGTGCAATTGGTCCACGTATTAGCTCACGCGCGTTTAGCCGTGAACGCCGCTACCCAATTGTAAATGGCTGGAAAGCTGGTATCTAATTAAAAAAATACAAAAGCCCGAATTTATGTTCGGGCTTTTTTATATCTTAGGCATACGTCAGGCACAAAAAAAGAAACCATGCAGTGATGCATGGTTTATAAAAATGGTGGCTATGACGAGACTTGAACTTGTGACCCCCGCATTATGAGTGCGGTGCTCTAACCAACTGAGCTACATAGCCGTAAACTGTGCGTGCATTATCTACAGTTCTTTAAATCACGTCAACAAGTTTCAGCACCATCTGTTCAGCAAATATGCAAAATTTAGTGTTTTGACTATAAATTAACTATTTTTCTGTAGTTTACAACTCAAAAAGTGGCTCAATGCATAAGTTTTCATAGTGAATACTGACGCATGATAAATGCCATCAGCGCAATAAGTAGAATATATTAACGTGTTAACTCATCACGTATTTTGTCCAACTTAAGGTTGAGCACAATTATAGAAACCTTATGATAGATATCATTAGGATATCGTTATATTGCCGTTTAATTGGCTACAGGCAGAGCTTCTGAAAAGTTAGTCAATTTAATGCAATCCTTATGAAGCTTTCTGGCAATTTCCCTCGGCAAGCAACTGCTGTAAATGCTCAACTTCGCATGGTAAACCCACGTAGTTTTCTGCCAGTGTTGCCTGCCCTGCTTCAGAGCCTAAGACATAGTTCAATTCAGCCTGTTTCAGCTTTTTCTCAAAGGCAGTATCCGTTTCAAAATCATGCAATAGATTCGTCATCCACCAAGAAAAACGTTCCGCTTTCCATACGCGCTGTAAACATTTCTCCGAATACTGCTCAATACCTTGCTCAGAACCGTGCTGATAATATTCAATTAAGGCACTGGCCAAATATGCAATATCTGAAGCCGCAAGATTTAGACCTTTCGCTCCCGTTGGCGGCACAATATGTGCAGCATCTCCTGCCAAGAACAACTTACCAAAGCACATTGGCTCGGTGACAAAACTCCGTAATGGCGCAATACTTTTTTCCAATGAAGCACCTGTCACGAGTTTTTCTCGGCTTTCAGGGTCTAAACGGCGTTTTAACTCTTCCCAAAATTGTTCATCTGACCAGTTTTCCACTTTATCGGTCAAAGGTACTTGCAAGTAATAACGGCTACGGGTATTTGAGCGCATACTACATAGTGCAAAACCACGTTCTGACTTTACATAAATCAGCTCATCTGCAACAGGTGGCACATCTGCCAGTAAACCTAACCAGCCAAAAGGATAAACCTTTTCAAAGGTTTGAATACGCTCTTGTGGGATACTGGCACGAGAAACACCATGATAACCATCACAGCCCGCGATAAACTCACAATCAATCTGGTACTGCTCCCCCTGATAGTCAAAAGTGACTTTTGGTGCATTGTCGAAATCATGAATTTGTACATTCTGTGCTTCATAAAATGAACTGAGCTGTTCCTGTTGGCGCGCTTGCATCAGATCTTTAGTCACTTCTGTTTGACCATATACCATCACCTGTTTGCCTTGTGTCAATGCTGACAGATCAATACGATACTTTGTACCATGACTCAGAATCTCAATACCTGAATGTGGCAAACCTTGCTGTTTGAGATGCTGATCGACGCCTGCCAAATGTAACAGGTCAACAGAAACCTGTTCTAAAATACCAGCACGAATACGCGCCGCTACATATTCAGCACTGCGTTGCTCCAGCAAAATATGCTCAATCCCAGCTTTATATAGCAACTGCCCAAGTAACAAACCCGCAGGCCCTGAACCAATAATCACAACCTGAGTGTTGAGATTTTTCATGATGATATCCCTATCAAATTAATATCCTGCAAGTAAATTAAGCTGTTTTTTCAGATCACTCTATGTCTAGAATAGAAAAATGCCCGCTATACGATATCAGTGTCCGAATATCGGACAATTTTCAAATAGGATATACTTGCCATGGAACAACAGGCATATCTCCAAGCAGCAAATGGAGAAAAGATTGCTCAGGAAGACTATATTGCAGGCTTGGCTAAAGGGCTGATCGTACTTGAAACCTTTGGTACAGAAAGACAACGCCTGAATATCACCCAGATTTCCCAGCGTACGGGCATTAGCCGCACAGCGGCACGGCGTTATGCCAAGACTTTAAAATTTTTAGGTTTTTTAGATAGCGATCAACATTATTTCTGGTTAACACCGCGTGTGCTGCGCTTCTCCAGCGCCTATCTGAGTTCTGCACACCTACCCAAAATCGCACAACCTTTGCTCAACTTGCTGAGTGTACAGACCAATCAGACTTTTTCGGTCGTAGTGCTAGATGAACATGAAGTCGTACCGATTGCCCGCAGCTTTCTACCACAACCTGACAGCTTGCGTCTTAACCCTTACGGCATGCATTTGGGACATCGCCTACCTGCTCATGCCACCTCAACAGGTAAATTACTCTTGGCACAACTTAGCCAAAGCGAACGCCAAGCGTGGGTACAGCGCTATGGTTTAAAACGCCTCACACCATTTAGCGTGACCAATGAAAGTGAATTTTTGCAGGAACTCGAGAAGATTGCCCAACAGGATTATTGTATTTCACAGGAGGAGCATGAGCTTGGGATTATTGCAATTGCGGTTCCTATTTTTGATGCTCAGGGACAAGCCATTGCAGCGCTAAACTGCATTGGGCAACAACAGCGGATTGATGAAAACTATTTGATCAAGAGTATTTTGCCATTACTCAGACATTGCGCTCAGGAAATTCGCAATATGCTCTAAACAAAAAAAGCCAGTGATAACACTGGCTTTTTCGACTGGATCTTACCAAATATCGGTATCGATCTTTTTCTTATATTCTGGATGGTTGTCCAATTTAAATACAGGTTCTTTCACGCCACGGCCAAGCTGTGCACGATAATCTTTCAGCATCATACGCAAGAATGGCATGAGGAGTAAGATCGCAATCAAGTTGATGGTTGCCATGATACCCATCGACAAATCTGCCATCGACCAGACCAAAGGTACGCTGGTAATCGCGCCGAAGTACACCATAAACAGTACCATCAGGCGGAAAATAAACATCACCACAGGGCTGTTATTAATGAACTGCACATTACTTTCTGCATAAGCATAGTTGCCTAAAATCGCAGAGTAGCAGAACAGGAACAGGATAAAGGCAAGAAAGTCACCGCCATAATGCCCAATCTGGGTTTCCAAAGCATGCTGAGTTAATTCAACACCTTGCAAACCTGAATTGGTGTAAACGCCTGAAATCAGAATGATCAACGCAGTACTGGTACACACCACAAAAGTATCTACAAACACACCGAGCATTTGTACCAAACCTTGGTTGACTGGATGTTTCACATCCGATGCCGCGGCCGCATTTGGCGCTGACCCCATACCCGCTTCATTCGAGAACAGACCGCGTTTGATGCCTTGCATCATCGCCATAGACACCATGCTACCGAAGAAACCACCCGCAGCAGCATCAAACTGAAATGCTTTACTAAAAATCAGGTAGAAAATGTGCGGAATAATGTCGTAATTGCTAATACAGATATAAAAAGCCAGCGCCAAATACAAACCTGCTTTCAATGGCACAAACATTTCAGCGAAATGTGCAATCCGTTTAATCCCACCAAAGATAGCCAGTGCGGTAATCGTAACCAAAGCCAAACCGACCCAAGAAATAGTCAGGTTAAGACCACCAAGTGGAAGAATAATATTGGCTTTGTCCCAACCCCAAGCATGCGAAGAAGCATCAATCATGGCATTGGCTTGCACCGAGTTAAATACAAAACCATATGCCAGAATCATTGCTAGCGCAAAAATAATCCCGAACGGCTTACTCTTTAAGCCCTTGGTAATGTAGTAGGCAGGACCACCACGAAACTGTGCATTGTGTTCATCACGGATTTTAAACAACTGTGCCAAAGAGGACTCAACAAATGCTGAACTCATGCCCACCAATGCAGTAACCCACATCCAAAATACCGCACCAGGCCCACCAATTGCGATTGCCATAGCAACCCCACCGATGTTCCCCACACCAACGCGACTCGCCAAACCTGTAACAAAAGCCTGAAATGGAGTAATCCCATGTTCATCCTGTCCTGGTTGACGGCTTTCTTTCATGACCCGAATACTTTGTAAAAACATTCGAATCTGTACACCGCCTGTTACAACGGTATAAATTAAGCCAACTGCAAGTAGCAAAATTACCAAGAAATTCCATAATGGGTCATTAAAGTATGCAACCCAACGCATGAGAAATGCATTTAATTCCGAATTCATTCAGACGTCCTTCTAGATCATACGGGCATCACTCGTTGGAGAATTCAATACTCTTTCTGCATAGGTTGGCAATATATCATTGACTGATATTCGCTCGCGATTATGTATTGTCCATGAAAGAGTTTACTAATTTCCCTTACAAAAGTCTGAGTGATAGTCAGCATTATTATTGAGCCATATATGCTCATCATAAAGCGCCGCATCTAAGCCGTGCTACACAATAAAATTGCTTAGCCATCAACAAAAAATTTTTGACTGGTACAAGTCAAAATCAATAAAATCTTTAGAAAAGATTAAGAATAAAACAGTATGAAGAATTTCCCACCCTGCAAAAACTGCACCAAAAAAATCTCTTGCACCAAAAAAAGACGCAATTATACCGATATGAAACTTAAAACCAACTTATTTTTAGAATTTTGCACCATTTTAGTGATTATTTTTCAAACTATTTTTTACTATTATTTATACAAGCAATCTCATTATTTAGTATAAATAAACAACAAATATTCTATATTTTTTCAATTTAACTCAAAATTTCCTTCGTAACAACAGTTAGTTAAACCTGACCATTTATTCAAAAAAAACAGATGATAGTTTTTCGACAATCATCCGCATAATTCCTTACGGGTTTCTCTAGCCACTGCCTAATGCTATCGTTTATAGTGCTAAAAAAATCATTAACTCATGAGATTACAGGAGTACTTATGAACTTGGAGCAAGTTCGCTACGTCGATGATGCCATTACTTCACGCCATTCAGTACGTGCTTTTTTAAACACCCCTGTTGAACCACAGCTTATTCAAGATATTTTAGCCGTTGCAAGCCGCGCACCATCGGGTACCAATACTCAACCATGGAAAGTCTATGTGGTGACAGGCAAAAAACGTGATGCAATCGTTGAGCGTGTATGTCAGGCTCAAATTGAAGTGAACCAGCATCCTGAGCTTGCTGAAAAATATAAAGAAACTTTCGCTTATTATCCTGAAAAATGGATTTCACCATTTATTGACCGCCGTCGTGCCAATGGCTGGGGCTTATATGGTTTGCTTAACATTCAGCGCGGCGAAAAAGAAAAAATGGCTGCGCAGCAATTACGAAACTTTAAATTGTTTGATGCACCCGTGGGCTTATATTTTACCGTCAACAAAGCGATGGGTATTGGTTCAAAAATGGATATTGCCATGATGATTCAAAATATTATGGTCGCAGCGAAAGCCCGTGGTCTGGACACTTGCCCACAAGCAGCATGGAACCACTTTCACCCGATTGTACTGGAAGAACTGGGCGCACCTGAAGATGAAGAGCTGGTCTGTACCGTTGCGCTTGGCTACGCCGACCCAAATGAAATCGTGAATACTTTTATTACTCCACGCGAGCCAGTCGAAAGCTTTACCGTTTTTCTAGAAGAATAAACCCTGAAATGCTGAATCATAGTCAGTCTGCTGGCTATGATTCATTTAAAAACTTGTGCTCTACACCATCCCCTGAAAATTCAAACAATCCCGCACCCGTTTTTGTTGCATCGCATTTAATTCATCCAGATTAAACCACTGATATGCTGAATGTTCATCGCTCAACTGAATATGTGCCTGCTCAGGCAAATAACAACGAAAAATAAAAGCGTGTGAATTGACCGCACTGTGATAATACACGCCACTCAAATAGGCAATTTCAACCGTACAGCCCAGCTCTTCCTGACATTCACGCAGCAAGGCTTGATGAATGGTTTCTCCAACATCCAGACCACCGCCAGGTAATCCCCACGCCTGATTGGCATAAGTGGCTTTCAGTAGTAATACTTGTTGCTGATGATTGGTAATCACCGCATGTGAACTCATACGGTACAGATCATGAAAACCCATTAAGATGCCTGCTGTGTACCCAAGCCCAGATCAATATCGGTCATTTTCCAATGCCAGCCATCACGGGTAAAAATAAACTGGGTGTCTGCACCTTGTAAATGCACCACATGAATCACAAAATGGTTTAAATCGCGATAGCCTGCATGATATTGCAACTCGCTGCTGCTCGCTGTCGATACAGGATCAGACGCTGTATGACTCATATTTGCTTCTATGATATTTGAGCTATTATCTTCAGTCTTGTGATGAATGGATAGGGATTGTGCCAACTGCTTACCTTGTAATAATAAAATCAGGGTCTTCGGCGTAACTACACGATCAAGCACCGCATCGGTAATCGGTTCAGCCAGATATTGCTCCACCAAATGCTTCCAGGATGGGTGCTGCCCTTGATTTAAATCTGCAGCAAACCATTGTGCATTCATTTGTGGTTTAAGGCTTTCTTTTACCGCCTCATAATCAATATATGCAGAAATTCGTTCAGGCTGATTGTTTTCATAAGCTTGCTTGAGCTGATATAGCATCCAGTAAGGCGATGCCAACCATGCCGCTATGAACAGTGCAACCGCGACACTAAGAGTAACAATGAGCTTTTTCACCGCAACTTTGCCCTATTTTTTACCACGAAAGAAAGTGCGTTAATGTAACCGATTCGCCATTTAGATGCTGTAAAAGCTTTGCTGATTTATGTAGTAATTGCTTTATTTCTCGACACAACAATGACGGTATTCAAACGGCTCAGCATGTATTTTGTCTATTTTCCGGCTTTGCGCAGAAACATAACAATCTACGGCTGAATTTTCCAAGAAAATCCGCCACAATAGATCCTATAGTCAAAACCTAATTTTGAGAACAAGATGAGTGATTTAGCTTTTATTCAATATCAACTCAATGGCGTAGATGCGCAAAAATTTCTGCAAGGTCAAGTCACGTTGCATGTTGAACGCCTCCCAGAACAAACACCTCGCTATACGGCTATCTGTGATTTAAAAGGCCGTATTCAGTTTGGGTTATGGCTCACTAAACTTGACGCTGAACATTTTGATATTGTCGTCACCCAAGACCAGAGTGAAGAATTTGCCAAACATATTAAAAAATATGGTGCTTTTTCTAAAATGACGTTAAGCACTGTAGGCGAGGTTTTCCCTACCCTCACTGCGACCAGCACAAGCTTTGCTGCACAACCTACAGATATCACAGCATGGCAACAACAAGCGATTGCACAAGGACAAGCCTATATTCGCCAAGCCACTGCACATAAGTTTCAACCACAAGAGCTACGTTTGCATCAGCGTGAAGGTGTCGATTATGACAAGGGTTGCTATTTAGGTCAGGAAATCGTGGCACGTTTATGGTTTAAAGCCAAACCTAAACACTGGCTACACTTAGTTGCAGGAACAGGAGATGTTCCCGTGATGGCAAGCCAATTACATAGTGATGTTGAAGTGGTCAATAGTGTTGCAACTGCAACAGGTTTTCAGGCACTCGTAGTTGCTAAACCTGCTGCTCTGACCGAACTGAATTTGACGGTACTTGACTTGCCTGCACAGCTCAGTGCCGATGTCGCTCGCCCACAGTAGAATACGCCCTAGTCTTTGGGTAAAACAAAAACTTTTACCCAAAGCCAAACACTCAAAAATTGTGTAAATTGCATTCGTTTTCTTCCGCCCGTATTCCTCAAAACATCCATCAGAGTCACTTTATGAAAAAACTCCTTGCCGCGCTCGGACTTAGTCTTATGACAATCGGTATGGCACATGCAGATATTGCGACACTAAAAGCCAACCTGCAAAAAAATTATCCAGACGTTATACCAGAATCGATTCAACCGACACCAATTAAAGACATCTATGAAGTCTATATGGATGGTGAAATCGTCTATACCAATGATGAAGGACGTTATTTCTTTATCGGCAATTTGGTTGATCTAAAAAACCAAGTCAGCCTGACCGAACAGCGCCAGCAAGAATTAACCAAAATCGATGTAAAAACTTTACCGCTCAATCAGGCAATTAAACATGTCAAAGGCAACGGTAAACGCGTACTGTATATTTTCAGCGACCCTGATTGTCCATACTGCCATGCACTAGAAGAAGAACTCAAACAAGTCGATAACGTCACGGTTTATTTATTCTTGTATCCATTGACGAACTTGCACCCCAATGCAGAAGCTATGGCACAGAAAATCTGGTGCTCAAAAGACAAATATGCAGCATGGGAAGGCTACGTTCTGGATCGCAAACAACCAGGCGATAAAGTGAGTTGTGCAACACCGATACAGAAAAACCTAGAATTGGGTAAAAAACTCCGTATTGATGGTACACCAACCTTCTTCCTAAAAGATGGTCAGCGTATTTCTGGTGCACGCAGTGCCGATGATATTAATAAATTACTAGATTCAGTACAGTAACTGAAACAACCTCAGCTCTCGTGGCTGGGGTACTTTTTATTTGTCATCCAAAGATTCATCGCGCTGCGCAAAACGGCTGGCAATAATACCGCAAACAATTAACTGAATCTGATGAAATAGCATCAGCGGTAACAGTATTAAACCAATCGGCTGCCCTGCAAAAATAATCTTCGCCATCGGCACACCACTGGCTAAAGTCTTTTTAGAACCACAAAATAAAATCGCAATCTGATCTTTTTGATTAAAGCCTAGAGCACGGCTGGAAAAATGGATGAGTAGCATTACGATTGCCAGCAACACACCACACACCACAAACAAGCCCACCAGCGTTTGAGCTGACACCTGATGCCAAATCCCTTCAATCACGGCTTCACTAAATGCGGCATAGACCACCATCAAAATCGAGCCCTGATCAACACATTTGACCACCGAACCATGTTGCTTAATGAGTGGGAAAAGTTTTGAGCGGCAAATTTGCCCCAATACAAAGGGAACCAATAGCAGCGACACAATATTCAGCACAGCATTGGATGAGCCTGTGTCATGATGTGACAAGGACTGACCAATGAACAGACTCACTAAAAACGGAGTAATAAACATCCCGAAAATATTGGATGCCGATGCACTACACAATGCAGCAGGTACATTGCCCTTAGCAATTGAAGTAAAGGCAATCGATGACTGTACCGTTGATGGTAACAACGCCAAGTACAAAATACCCAAATACAGCTCATGCCCCAGTAATGGTTCAATCACAGGTTTCAGCAACAAGCCTAAAATTGGGAACATGACAAAAGTGGCAGTAAAAATACACAAATGCAGGCGCCAATGCGTCAAACCATCCATCACCGCCTGACGAGACAGTTTTGCCCCATGCAAAAAGAATAATAATGCAATGGCAAAATTGGTGAGTTGCCCAAAGATACTGGCAGCATGACCATGAATCGGTGCAAAGCTGGCTAAGACCACCATACCAATGATCATCAGACTAAAATTATCGGGTAAAAAACGTGGTCGAGCCATTACACTTCCTTTTGGTTAATTCGTCTCTGGCGCTCTTGGATTAGATCATGAGAATTTTCAAATGACTTTTCACATACTTAAAAATGGCTTTTTGATCGCAAAGCACATCATCATGATTGAAATTTCTGAAAAAATAGAACGAAAAATCACTTGCTGCATAGTAACCGCAGACAATTTAACGGGTCAACCCATCTACCACCAACAGGCAATCAGCAAGCTAATCCCGATAAAACCTAAAAGGGTACTGAGCATGAGTGCAGCAACAGCGCGCTGCTCCAACCCATAAATTTGCCCTAAAATACCAAATACGATTGGCATCGGCAAAGCTGCAATCAAGGTCGCGGCATGTTGCATTTCTATAGAAGCATGAGGCAAAAGAAAAAATAGACAGAAAACGACACTCGGCATCAACACTACTTTCAGCAACACTAACATAATCGTTTGCGTATCGAGCGCTCGCAATTGCATGCCAACCAAACTGCCTCCAATCACCAGAAGCGCCAAAGAAGGTGCTGTTTTTCCTAAAACATTTAGCACATTATCGAGTATTTCAGGTGGCCTTAACTCGAAGATAACTGCGAGCATTGCCAAAATAATCGAAATCACCAAAGGATTTTTTAGTAAATTTCTTAATGCCTGATACAACATTCTTGAAGGATGATGCTGCGCCTGTAGACCTGCTTCTGCCAGTAACAACACCATGGGTATCATCAGCAGGCTTTCGATCATTAAAGTCAATGACAGATAAATCACAGCATGATTGGGTAACACTAACGGTAAAATTGCACTCCCGATTAATCCAGTATTGGACATTGATGCGCCCATGGACAGAACTGCGGTCTGGGTCGGGGAATGGTGAAAGTGTCGTTTATAAATCCAGTATGCCAGTGCATATAAAATCAGTGACCCGCCTGCATACGCCAGCAAATAGGGCAACAACCAGATTTCATGCAGATTTTTGCTAGCAAGGGAATGTAAAATTAGCGCGGGTAGTGCAATCTTGATGACATAGCCACCTAAGCCCTTAATCTGCTCGGCAGTCAACAAACCCAACTTAACACTTGCATAGCCAGTGCCCATGAGCAGAGACATGGGCAACAAGATTTCAAAAACCAATCGGTTCTACCTGAGCTTTACGCGTTGCTTTCAGCAAACGCATGGAACAGATTTTTAAAACCATGCGGCTGACAGCGCAAATACTGGGGTGCAATCTGAACAGATTCGCCCAAAGAAGCTGCGGCATGCCAAACCCAACGTGGGTCATATAAAATCGCACGCGCCAAGGCAATTGCATCGGCTTGATGATGACGCACAATGAGTTCTGCTTGCTGAACCTCGGTAATCAAACCTACTGCAATCACAGGAATCTGTACATGCTGCTTGATTTCGGTCGCAAAAGGCACTTGATAGTTAGGTTCAATATCAATCTGTTGTTTTTCATGCAAGCCCGCACTGGAAACATGCACATATGCTGCACCCATTTTTTCAAGCTGCTGAGCCAACTCAACGCTCGACTCAAGCGTCCAGCTCGCTTCTGCTTGTGACTCCATCCAGTCAGTTGCCGAAATACGCACTCCGACAGGGAAACCTTGCGGCACGACCTGTAAAATCGCTTCTAGAACTTCCAATGTTAGACGCATGCGGTTTTCCAGACTGCCGCCATATTGGTCTTGGCGCTGATTCGACAACGGCGACAGAAATTGATGCAATAAATAACCATGTGCAGCATGCACTTCAATCAACTCAAAACCTGCATCGACAGCGCGCTGTGCTGCGGCAGCAAAGTCCTGTTTTACAGTCTGGATTTCGTCAAGCGTTAACGCATGCGGTGCAAGATCCTGCTCAGCAAATGGCACAGCACTCGGCGCAACTGTTTGCCAGCCATGCACATGCTCAGGTGCAAATTGTCCACGACCATGCCACGGCTTATCTGTAGAAGCCTTACGCCCTGCATGTGCTAACTGCACCGCAAAAGGCATCGGGGAAATGCTTTTGACCTTAGCCAGTAACGCTTTGATCTGGTCACGTTGCTGATCATTCCACAAGCCTAAATCAGCATAACTGATTCGTCCTTCAGCTTGTACCGCTGTCGCTTCAACAATACACAAACCAGCACCAGACAAGGCATAATTTGCCCACTGCTGTTCATGCCAATAGCTGACTTCGCCTGCTTCAGTCGCAGAATATTGACACATCGGTGCAATGATCACTCGGTTGGTTAAGCTCAGATCAGCAAACTGAATGCTTTCGAATAATTTTGACATCTAAGACAGTTCCCCTGTTTCATTAAAATTGTTTGGTAACACTCAGACCCGCACTCCAATTACGCCCTTGTGCAGGTTCAAAATAGCGCCCATTACCATCATTCACAATCACTGAACCAACATAATTACGGTCAAACAAATTATCGATTCGGGCATAGGTATTGATTGCCCAATCCTGCATTTTCCATTTGTAGCCGACATCTATTGCAGTAATGGTATAACTTGGCGCTGCATCGGAGTTCGCGTCATTGACATAGATTTTATCCATATAATGCGCTTCAATGCCTGCAAACGCGCCCGTTTGTGGCTGCCATGCCAAGCGTGCAAAAGCCTGATTTTTTGCAATTCCAGGAATATACGTGCCTTTTTTGACTGTGCCTGATGCTGAGCTGAAATCCGAATCAAAGGTGGCATCCAAATAACTGTAGCTTGCCTGCGCTTTCAGGTCTTTCCACAGATTTTTATTCCAAGAAAACTCTACACCTTGGCGCTGGGTTTTATCGACATTCTGATAAGTTGCCCGACCATTGACTGTTGCATAAGATACAATGTCATTTTTAGTCTTGCTTTGGAAGGCTGCAAGTGTGAAATAGCCCAAAGGATTTTTTGACTTTAAGCCAATTTCATAGTTATCGCTGCTCGATGGTTTCAGATTAAAGTTAAAACCTGCTGCACCATCGGTACGATATGCCATTTCGGTAAAAGTCGGAGTTTCAAAGCCTTTGGCATAACTCACATACGCCAGTAATTCTGGGACAATCTGCCAGCTCAGCGCTGCTGAAGGTAAAGTTTTCGAGTATTCAGTTTTACCACTGTCATTGCCATTACTTAAATAATGGTCGTCTGACTTGTAATGTACGTTGCTATAACGCACGCCTGTATCTAAGCGCCAAGTCGGTAAAAACTGCCACGAGGCTTGAAGATATGGGTCGATATTCCACAAGGTATTGTCTTCATTACGGCGCAAATTACCTTTCACCCCGTAATTACCCGCTGCATCATAGTTGTTATAACCTTTGCGGTCTTCATCCATCGCATCAAGCGCTACGCCTGCACTGATGCTAGTGTTCGGCAGAAGTTCCTTACCTGTCCAACGGAAATCCGCCCCATAATAATTACGGTCAAAATCAATCACACCGCCGGCATTATTAATATTGACTTGGGTCGATTTAGGAATGGATTGATACTGAATCACATGACGGTTGCCAACATAAGTCATGGCATACAGCTCATTGTGATCATCTAGCGGCTTTGTCCACGTTACGCCAGTTTGAGTCTGCTCAATTTCCTTACGGGTGTTGTAAGTTTCTGCGCTACTCACTGCCTGTTTTGGGTTTTGCTCCCATAAAGCACGTGTCAGCCCCATTGGATCATCGGCATTGATTTTAACGTAGTTGGTCACCCAGTTGATTTTACTACCATCGCTCAAATTCCAAGTCAACTTGGCATTGTTCAGTACTTTATCTGCCGCACTATGCTCACGGTAACCATCGGTATCGAAATACGAAGAACTGATCACATAAGCAGGTTCATTTTCAGCATGTGCACCGCCTTGCAACACAATCGAGCTGTTACTGCGCTGATCACTCCCCCCCGAATAGCCCATCGTCACGGAGTCACGTCCCTGACCTTCTTTGGTGGTTGCCAGAATCGCACCGCCAGAAGAGTTTCCATACAGAGATGAAAATGGTCCTGTCAGCACTTCCAGATGATCCAGACTTTTCAGGTCGATGTTCGAGGTTTGCCCCTGACCATCAGGCATAGTGGCAGGAATACCATCGACATATAAACGAATACCACGCACTCCAAACGTCGAACGTGCCCCAAAACCTCGCATGGAAAGCTGCAAATCTTGTGCGTAATTCTCACGGTTATTCAGTTGTAAACTGGGAATTCCCTTGACCACTTCCGTGAGGTTTACCCCAATATTGTCTTGTTGCTTTGGCGCATTCACCCGAAAAACCGAAGCTGGTGTTTTCGCATAGCTGGTATCAGTATGTGTCGCTTCAACTTTAATGATTGGCAAATCTTCTTGAATGGCCACCTCATCTTCAGCATATAAACTTCGGCATACACATACTGTCATCAACAACATGGCACTTTTCACAGCAAAACTGGCATGCATATTACGCATTATTTTCATCCTAAATCTTTGGGGAAAGCATCATGGCGGCAGTCAAAATTTCAAGCAAAACAAAATGCTTTGCGAACAGCCAAAGTCAGTGATCTGACAAGTTTATATTTTGAGTGGCAAATCTGCCTTGTATTGTAGTAATGCCACTGCCCGAACACAAGTTGCGGATATACCTGTTTCTTCGTGCATGCTAAAGTATGCGTTTTCTTGTTGTTATTGTAGCCGTATGCCTGAATTACCCGAAGTCGAAACCACCAAAAATAGTTTAGCACCTTTGCTTTTGCAAACCGTGCAACGTGTAGAAGTACGCCAACCACAATTACGCTGGGCGATTCCACAAGATGTTGACAAACTACGTGGTCAAAAACTATTGGGATTACAACGGCGTTCCAAATATATTCTGGCCGAATTCGAACAAGATAGCATGCTGTGGCATTTGGGTATGTCAGGCAGTTTCCGGATTTGTGATGCTCAGGATGAACTGCGCAAGCATGATCATTTCATTCTGGATTTTGGCGAACAACAACTACGTTATCACGACCCACGTCGCTTTGGCTGTATCTTGTGGCTCAATGAAGAATCCCAGCATAAGCTGCTTGATCCACTCGGCCCTGAACCATTGACTGATGCCTTCAATGCTGATTATTTGATTCAAAAACTTAAATCCAAGCATGTTGGTATTAAAGTTGCACTAATGGATAATCATATTGTGGTGGGCGTTGGCAATATCTATGCAACTGAAAGCCTGTTCAATCTGGGGATTCACCCAGCGCAGCCTGCATCTAGCCTGAGCCAACAGCAAATCAGTGCCTTAGTAGTGGAAATCAAACGTATTTTAAACTTTGCCATTGATTTGGGAGGTTCCACCTTACGCGACTACACCAATGCCATGGGTGAAAATGGTTACTTTCAACAAACTTTATTGGCTTATGGGCGTGCAGGTGAAATGTGTGTCAACTGTGAAACTACACTAGAAAATATCAAACTGGGACAACGTGCCAGTGTGTTTTGCCCACAGTGCCAACCCCTTAAAAAAACAGCAAAGTCATAATCTGTCAGGAGGTTCAATCTATGCAAACTGCAATCGTACGTCATATCTTGGTTAAGGATAAAACGTTTGCCGAACAGCTCAAGAAAAAAATTCAGTCAGGGGGTGACTTCTCTAAAATTGCCAAAGAATACTCAACTTGTAATTCAGCAAAACGTGGCGGTGAACTGGGTGAAGTCAAAAAAGGGCAACTGGTGCCTGTGATTGATAAACTGGTATTTACTGCGGCTGAACGAGTATTGCACGGCCCTATAAAAAGCCAGTTTGGTTTTCATTTACTGGAAATCAAATTTCGTATGAATTTTTAAATCAGTATGATGCTTAAATACACAGCGAGATTTAAGCATCATTTTTTAATTTAAGTGTGTGCAGATTTGGCTGTAGGATGCATTTGGTATGTCCATGCCTGAACCATCTCACCAGACTCAAGCTCAACATCCACCATGACTCGCTGATACTGAAACCCTTCAAAGTCATCCAGCATTCCCCAGTTATCTGCCAACTGGTCTGTAGAGAAAAGTAAACCCTCAACTTTTTCTGCTTGTGGATCAAGCACTAACGCAGGCAAACCCTGATCAGGTCCCCAATCCAGAGTATGCACAACACCACGTACATAGCCTATTTGCCATTTTCCACCCATATTTCCCAAAATATGTGCATTGGCTTGCCCTGGACGCAATGTGCCATAAGTAAATAGTTGGTTCATTTTCCCCATCCTGATGCAGCAGAATTATTGATCTTCTCGTGGATTCATTTTACAAAAAACTGAGTCATCATACATAAAAAAAGCAGCTTGGTTATCGCTGCTTTTTTAGTTATAAAAGATTATGCTTTCTTTTTTAACTCATCACGAATTTCACGAAGTAATTGAATATCTTCAGGTGTTGCCACTGGTGCAGGCACAGCTTCCGCTTCTTGTTTACGGCGCATTTTGTTAATCAATTTCACCATAATAAACACAACCCAAGCCAGAATAATAAAGTTAATCAGGATGGTTAAGAAATTACCATAAGTCAGTACGTTAACTCCTGCCTTTTGCATCTCAGCCAGAGATTGTAGATTGTTGGGGTTTTTGCCCAATATGATAAATTTTTGGGTAAAGTCGACGCCACCTCCTGTAATCAGGGTGATAATCGGCATAATAATATCTTTAACTAAGGAATCGACAATTTTACCGAACGCACCACCAATGATGACACCAACAGCAAGGTCAATCATATTGCCTTTTACCGCGAATTCACGAAATTCTTTTAAAATACTCATTTAAATCTCCAGTTCTTTTCATATGACTTAGATGATGCGATATATATTATGTATATGTATTTCCATTTAATTTACTTGGTTTTAAAAAATTGCCAATCCTTTGTAGAAAATCTTATACAAAAAAAACCGCTAATTTTAATTAGCGGTTTTTTTTATGACTTAAGAGAACTTATTTATCGCGGTTACGCTTACGTTCGTTTTCAGTCAAATAACGCTTACGGATACGAATTGATTTTGGTGTTACTTCAACTAATTCGTCATCTTCAATGAATTCAAGCGCTTGTTCAAGCGTATATTCAATTGCAGGTACTAAAGTTAAAGCATCATCTGTACCAGATGCACGAACGTTGGTTAATTGTTTCGCTTTAGTCGGGTTTACAACCATATCGTCTGAACGAGAGTTAATCCCTACGATCATGCCTTCGTAAACTTCCAACTGTGGTTTAGCAAATAAACGACCACGGTCTTGTAAACCAAATAGCGCATAGCCCAAGCAAGTGCCTTGAACCATAGAAATCAATACACCGTTTTGACGCTTCGCAACAGTACCTTGTTTAACAGGACCGTAGTGAGAGAAGCTTGATGTCATGATCCCTGTACCAGAAGTCATGGTTAGGAATTCAGAACGGAAACCAATCAAGCCACGTGAAGGAACAGTTGCTTCAATACGGATACGGCCTTTACCGTCAACTTCCATATTGGTCATTTCGCCTTTACGGTGACCCATTTGTTCCATTACAGCACCTTGATGCTGTTCTTCAACGTCAAATGTTACGTTTTCATATGGCTCTTGTTTTTCACCATCAACTTCTTTGATGATTACTTGTGGACGCGATACGCCCATTTCAAAGCCTTCACGACGCATGTTTTCGATCAATACTGAAAGGTGAAGTTCACCACGACCAGAAACTTTGAAACGGTCTGGACTGTCAGTATCTTCTACACGAAGTGCTACGTTATGAATCAATTCACGGTCAAGACGTTCACGAATATTACGTGAAGTTACGAATTTACCTTCTTTACCAGCAAATGGTGAATTGTTTACTTGGAATGTCATCGATACTGTAGGTTCATCTACAGACAATGGCGGTAATGCTTCAACAGTTTTCGGATCACAAATAGTGTCTGAAATGTTAAGTGCATCAATACCTGTAATACATACGATGTCGCCCGCTGATGCTGAATCAACATCAACACGCTCTAAACCATGGTAACCCATGATTTTTAAAATACGACCGTTACGTGTGTTGCCTTCTTTGTCAATCACAGTCACAGGGGTATTGGTTTTTACTGAACCACGTTGAATACGACCAACACCGATAACACCTACGAAGCTGTTATAGTCAAGTGATGAAATCTGCATTTGGAATGGACCATCAACATCAACTGCTGGTGGTTCAACGATGTCAACAATCGTTTCAAACAACGGCGTCATGTCTTCAGCCAATTCTTCTGGTGCTGGACCTGCAACACCACGTAAGCCTGAAGCATAAACGATCGGGAAGTCTAACTGTTCGTCAGTTGCACCCAAGTTGTCAAACAAATCAAAAACTTGATCAATAACCCAGTCACAACGCGCGCTTGGCTTGTCAACTTTGTTAATGATCACGATTGGTTTCAAACCACGTGCAAACGCTTTTTGCGTTACGAAACGAGTTTGTGGCATTGGACCTTCTTGTGCATCCACAAGAAGTAATACGCAGTCAACCATTGACAATACACGTTCTACTTCACCACCGAAGTCAGCATGTCCCGGGGTGTCTACGATATTGATACGGTAAGTCGTATCAGTACGCTTGTCCAACCAAGTGATCGACGTATTTTTTGCCAAGATAGTAATACCACGCTCTGATTCAAGCGCATTCGAATCCATAACACGCTCAATCTCACCCGCGCGGTCACCGAGTGCACCTGATTGTTGTAAAAGTTTATCTACGAGAGTAGTTTTACCATGGTCGACGTGCGCGATGATGGCAATATTACGGAGAGTTTTAATATCAGACATGTAAATTCGATACGCTTTAAATTTGAGGGCAAATTATACAAAAAAACACTAGCATTGAGTAGTGACAGTTGCCTGACAACAACACTTTTTTCGTCAGACAAGCCGCTTTTTAGTTTGTAAAGGGATGTAACTCGATTAGAATAGCGATATCTTGCTTATTATTTATTACAATTCCATGTCGGATTTAGATATATCTCCCCATTCCCATCCTCAACCTGATCTGCTTTTAGGGCTTAATGACAAGCCAAAACCATGGATTGCGTTCTTCGCAGCCTTGCAACATCTGCTTGCAATTCTTGTTCCGATTTTAACGCCAGGTTTACTGATCTGTGGGGCGCTTAAAGTTCCTGCACACGAAACTACCATGATTTTATCGATGTCTTTGGTGATTTCAGGCATAGCGACTTTTCTACAATCTAAAAAAGTTGGCCCTCTGGGCGCAGGCTTGCTGATTGTACAAGGCACCAGTTTTAACTTTATTGGCCCAATTATGGCGATTGGCAGCATGATGATTGCCAATGGTACACCGTATCAACAGGTGATGGCCGCCATTTTTGGTGTAGTGATCGCGGGTGCATTCATTGAAATGGGCGTATCGCGCATTTTGCCGTGGGTCAGAAAACTAATTACACCTCTGGTGACTGGGATTGTGGTTTTACTGATTGGACTTACCTTGATCAAAGAAGGTTTAGTCAGCATGGGCGGTGGTTATGCTGCCATGGCAAACGGCACATTTGCCAATAGCGACAACCTGATCATGTCCAGCGTAGTGCTCGCGATTATTATTGTCCTCAATCGTATTCCTGTGGTCTGGATCAAAAGCTCAGCAATTTTACTGGCGTTGGTGATCGGTTATATCTTGGCAGGCTTTATGGGGCATCTAAACTTTACTGCGTTCCAGCAAGCGCCAACCTTCCAGTTACCAACACCATTGCATTTTGGCATCAGTTTTAACTGGTCTCTGTTTTTACCGTTTGCATTTATTTATTTGGTGACTTCACTCGAAGCAATTGGTGACATTACTGCAACCAGTAAGATTTCCAAACAACCTGTAACAGGTGAAACCTGGATGCAGCGCATCAAGGGTGGCGTATTGGTCAACGGTTTTAACTCATTGATCGCAGGGATTTTCAATACATTCCCTAGCTCTGTGTTTGCACAAAATAATGGTGTGATCCAATTGACAGGTGTCGCAAGCCGTTATGTCGGTATCTGGATTGCAGCCATGTTGGTCTTATTGGGTTTATTTCCTAAAATTGCAGGCATGGTACAAGCCGTGCCAGAGGCGGTTCTAGGTGGCGCTGTCATGGTGATGTTTGGTGCAGTTGCCGCATCAGGCATCAATATTCTGGCAGGTATTAAGCTTGACCGCCGCGCGTTACTGATCATTGCTATTTCTTTAGCGCTTGGGCTTGGTATTGCACAAGTTCCTGATTTTCTAAAGCATATGCCTGAACTTATGCGCAACATTTTCAGTTCTGGCGTAGCAACTGGCGGTATCGCAGCATTATTGCTCAACTTGATTTTACCTGACCAAACAGAACAGTAATTTTTTTAAACAATGTCCAATCCCAGTCATATGCGGATTGGACATTTTATTTTGTGTAGGGTGTCATCATGGATCCTCGAAGTGAAGTCGTCTTGCGCCAGCAAGATCAACTCAAAGGTCGCATTTTATTTATTCATGCGCCCAATGATCAACTCCTGATTGAACTGCGCGACACAGTACAAGGGAGTATCTGGACATGGAATTTTGCTGATCATCAAGCGCATCTGGCTTTAGGTTTGGACAGCCACTTTGCTGTGACATTTCCTGAGCAGAGTTTCGATCAAGTCGTGATTTTTGTTCCAAAATCGAAAGAGCTGCTCAATTATATCATCCATCAGGTTGCCAGCCATATGCAGCTTGGGCAATCGATTTTTCTGGTGGGTGAGAAAAAAGGTGGCGTGGAACGTGCAGCCAAACAGTTACAAGCCTATGGTAAGACCCTCAAGCTTGACAGTGCACGTCACTGCCAGCTGTGGCAACTGATTTTACAACAACAAGAGCAGGAAAAACCGCTCGAAGCTTGGCTCAAAACCTATGAGATTCAAGTTGCAGATCAAACACTGAAAATCTGCGCTTTGCCGGGTGTGTTTAGTCAGGACCATTTAGATGTTGGCACAGCGGTGCTTTTACCATACCTCACCCAAGTCAAATCGGGTAAACTCGCCGACTTTGGCTGTGGTGCAGGCATTATTAGCTGCTATTTGGCAAAGCTGAACCCTGACAATGTCGTTCATGCGCTCGATGTCGATGCATTTGCATTGAAATCAACAGAATTGACTTGTCAGTACAATGCCATTTCTACCAGCCAGATCCAGTTACATGCCGTCACAGGTATTCAAGATGCCCCGACTGGGCTAGATGCCTTGATTAGCAATCCCCCTTTTCATCAAGGGATTCACACCTCCTATGCAGTCAGTGAAGATTTATGCCAACAGGCAAAACGTCATCTTCAAGAGCATGGTGAATTATGGATTGTGGCAAACCGTTTTTTAAATTATCCGATTTTAATTGAGCAGTATTTCGGGCATTGCGACACGAAAACTGATCAACAAGGCTTTAAGGTGTTATATGCCTGTGCAACAAACAGATAAGGAAACTAGATGAGCGAAATGAATGAACATGCGCACTTAAAGCGTAAGTTAAGTGCTCGCCATCTGAATATGATTGCAATTGGTGGTTCTATTGGAACAGGGCTATTTTTAGCTTCAGGCTCGACCATCAGTACTGCAGGACCAGGCGGCGCGTTACTTGCCTATGTCCTGATCGGGATTATGATTTATTTCTTAATGACCAGCCTTGGCGAACTAGCAACTCACAATCCAACTTCAGGTGCATTTTTTACTTACGGCAACAAATATGTTGAAGAAGGTTTTGGTTTTGCACTGGGCTGGAACTACTGGTACAACTGGGCGATTACTGTCGCATTTGAACTGGTTGCAGCCCAGTGGATCATGGCATTCTGGTTCCCTGAAATTCCAGGTTTCTGGTGGAGCTTGCTGTTTTTAATTGTGATTTTCACGATTAATGCCATGTCGGTCAGAACTTTTGGTGAGAGTGAATTTGTATTTTCTCTGGTCAAAGTCATTGCCATCATTATTTTTATTTTTATTGGTTTCGCGACCATTTTAAAAATTATGCTGACCCCGAATGCCCTACCTTTCGCCAACTGGACACATAAAGACGCACCATTTGTTGGTGGTTTTCAAGCCATGGTCGGAGTTGCCATGATTGCAGGTTTTTCATTCCAAGGCACTGAAATGGTTGGGGTTGCTGCGGGTGAATCTAAAGATCCGCATAAAACCATTCCACTGGCAATCAAACAGATATTCTGGCGTATTCTGCTGTTTTATATCGTCTGTATTTTCATTATCGGAACATTAGTCAGTTATGACGATCCACGCCTGATTCAGGCAGCAAGTAGCAACAATATTGCCCTGTCTCCATTTACCCTACTGTATGAAAAAGCAGGTTTTGCTTTTGCTGCAGGTCTAATGAATGCAGTGATTCTAACTGCGATTTTATCTGCGGGTAACTCGGGAATGTACTCATCTACCCGTATGTTGTGGGATATGGCAGAAGAAGGCAGTGCTCCACGCTGGTTTGCAAAGCTCGATAAACGTGGTGTACCAATGCGCGCATTGTATGCAACCACTGCGATTGCAGCATTATCACTCCTCACGAGTTTTATGGGTAAACAGGAAATCTATAACTGGTTACTCAATATGTCGGGGATGTGTGGCTTTATTGTCTGGCTAGGGATTGCAATTTCGCATTATCGTTTCCGTAAAGGTTATGTGGCTCAAGGTTATAAAATTAAGGACTTAGCTTATCGTGCAAAATTCTTCCCATTTGCACCATGGTTTGCCTTTATTTTGTGTTCAATCATTATCTTAGGGCAAAATTATCAGGCGTTACTGGGTGCAAAAATTGACTGGTTAAGCCTGCTTGCGACTTATATTACCCTCCCGCTGTTTTTAGCTGTATGGCTAAGTTATAAGTGGATTTATAAGACCAAGCTCATCCCTTACAACGAAATGGATGTGAAGCCAATGCGAGATGATGAGTTATGATGGTCTTGACGTTTGATTTTTTAAGTTTATTATTTCGCCGATATTGAATTTCGGCACTATCCACTAAGGATAGATTTTGAGGAGGACATCATGCCAGTACTAGCGAGCTTACAACATAACTGATTTGGCACGATGTCGTCTCACGGACAGGTGTACAAATCTCATCTGCCCGAATGCATAGAACCTAGCATTCGCTAGGTTTTTTTATGCCTGATATTCGGACAAAACAACAATAATTTGAGAAAAACCAAATGAGCATTCAAAAAATTTTAAATGCTGAGGGGCACTATGGTGTGCCTGTGAAGATTTTCACCCAAGACATCGATGATGAAAGTATCGAACAGCTCAGCAAAATGGCACAACTGCAATTTATTCATTCGCATATTGCAGTCATGCCCGATGTACATGTCGGCAAGGGAGCAACTGTTGGTAGCGTCATTCCAACCAAACAGGCGATTATTCCTGCTGCTGTTGGCGTGGATATTGGCTGTGGCATGAACGCAATTCGCCTAAGTTTAAAAGCACATCAACTGCCTGATAATCTGTCGCCTTTACGCCATGCCATTGAACGTAAAGTGCCCGTAGGTTTTGCCATGCACAAGCAGGTCAAGGCCAAAGTATCAAGTTTAACGCCACTGGAAAAACGCTTACAGCCAATCATTACCAAGCACCCTGGCTTGGTTCGCATGCTGCGCCAGTTTGACACCACTTGGCAAAAACAACTCGGGACACTCGGTGGTGGCAATCATTTTATAGAACTGTGTCTAGACGAAAATCAGGATGTCTGGGTCATGCTACATTCGGGTAGTCGTGGTTTAGGTAATATGATTGGCACGTATTTTATTGAATTGGCAAAGAAAGAAGCTCAACAGCGCTTTGGGCATGTACCTGACAAAGATCTGAGCTATTTTGCGCAAGGTTCCAATAGTTTTAATGACTACGTGGAAGCGGTGGAATGGGCACAAAACTATGCCTATGAAAACCGACGCGAAATGATGCGGCTGATTTTAGAAGCCATTCGCCCGATTTTGCCATCATTTCAGATGACCAAAGAAGCGATTAACTGCCATCACAATTATGTGAGTCAAGAAACCCACTTTGGTGAAAATGTCTTTGTGACGCGTAAAGGTGCCATTCGCGCAGGTGAAGATGAGCTTGGTATTATTCCAGGTTCAATGGGAGCACGTTCTTATATTGTCCGAGGCAAAGGTAACCCTGAATCCTTTTGCTCCTGCTCACATGGTGCAGGTCGTAAAATGAGTCGAAGCAAAGCCAAACTTTTGTTTAGTCAGCAAGACTTGATTCAGCAAACTCAAGGCATCGAATGTCGTAAAGACAGCGGCGTGATTGATGAAACTCCAGGTGCTTATAAGGACATTGATCAGGTGATTGCTTATCAAAGTGATTTGATAGATGTTGTCCACACCTTGAAACAGATTTTATGTATTAAAGGCTAAATCAATGAAACTGAAAACCATGCCCAAAATTAAAGCACGTAACCCTGTTGCACTTTCTCCCCTTTTACATAAAGGTGGAATCCATGAAAGTGAAAAGCCCAAAGCACAGCATCGCCGAATGCGAAAAGCCATGAAGTATGAACTGAAAGCAAAGTATTGGCTATAAAAAAAGCGGCTCATTTGAGCCGCTTTCTTTTCACTTCAACTCAAATTATTGAGCTGCTGGTGCTGTCGGTTGAGCAATCACTGTACGGCTACCTGTAATCGCAGCAAATACACGACGGTTCATTGCACGACCTTCTTTCGTGTTGTTGTCAGCAATCGGTTGATCCCACGCAAAACCTTGAGTAGTCAAACGTGATGGATCAACATTGTATTCATGTACAAGTGCTGATTTAACAGAGTTCGCACGTGCCAATGATAAACGTTCGTTTAACTTACGTGGACCTGTGTTGTCTGTGTGACCTTCAATACGCGCTGTTGCATTTGGATACTCAGAAAGTTTCTCTGCAACTTTTGCAATTTCAGGTTTGTATTGTGGTTTGATGTTTGACTTGTTGGTATCAAAGAACACGCGAAGTTCCATGTTCAAGTCTTCTGTCAACTCTTGTGGCTGTGGTTGTGGTTGAACTACTGGCGGCGGAGTCACAGGTTGTACTTCTGTTACAGGTGCAGCAGGTTTCAAGTGACCACCGATCACTACGTTCAAACCAGCAAGCGCTGTATAGTTCCAGAAATCTTCATCAATGTTGTATGTTGCACGTGCTTCTGTACGTAGAGACAATGCATCATTTAAACGCCAGAATACACCCGCACCCACGTTACCCAAAGTACCAGCTTCTGAGTTATGGCGATTTGCACGGTTTACACCACTAAAATCATAGTCATAATGACCAGCACCTAACAATACGTATGGCTTGATTTTGCTGTCGTAGTTTTTAGTGATCAAATCAGAGGTCGCAATAAAGTTACCGTTGATTTGTTTTTGCTTGTATTCAGCACCTTGAGCGTTGGCTACACCACCCTTCACATCGCCTTTCACTTGAAGGTATTCAGCTTCGAAGCTTAACCATGGTGTTAATTCAACACCAAGCGCTGCACCTACTGCTAAATCGTCTTGTGCTTCACCTTGACCCGCTTTTGAATCAAGAAGGTGATCATTTCCGTTATTATGTTCAGTACCTTGGAATGTATAACCAAGTAACAATGGAGTAACTGTTACACCAGCATTTGCTGCAACAAATGGAGATGCTGCAAGCAATGTAGCAACAGCGATACGACTTAATTTCATGGATATCCTCCAGAGAAAAACAATTATTTTAGGTATGACCTAAATTATTTACTTTCTGAGATATTCTTACATCTCAGTCTTTTAAAGTTTCGAGTCTGTATAATACAAGCTCATTCAGAAAATTTAAACTTTAATAGCATGACTAGGGTCATCTTTTTTTAGATTAAGCCAATTTACTCAAATATTGTTTTATTCTGATTTGCATTCAATTTACAAATTAAACTTTTGAAATTTATATAATGTAGTTACAAAAAAATATCGCTCATAAAAAAATATCAATAAATATAATAATTTATACTAATAATCAAATAACCCAGCATATAAACAAGTATATAGTTCAACAGTAATAGTCATATAAACAAGTATAATTTTTGGTTATATTTAAAAAATAATCAGTTTATTTTAGTTTTTAATAACATCATTATTTACGCTATTCTTTTTAGTCCATTAATCATGGCTCACTTATTAAAATACCAATGACAAAAAAGCGGCTCTTATGAGCCGCTTTCTTTTCACCTCAACTCAACTTATTGAGCTGCTGGTGCTGTCGGTTGAGCAATCACTGTACGGCTACCTGTAATCGCAGCAAATACACGACGGTTCATTGCACGACCTTCTTTCGTGTTGTTGTCAGCAATCGGTTGATCCCATGCAAAACCTTGGGTAGTCAAACGTGATGGATCAACATTATATTCATGTACAAGTGCTGATTTAACAGAGTTCGCACGTGCCAATGATAAACGTTCGTTTAACTTACGTGGACCTGTGTTGTCTGTGTGACCTTCAATACGCGCTGTTGCATTTGGATACTCAGAAAGTTTCTCTGCAACTTTTGCAATTTCAGGTTTGTATTGTGGTTTGATGTTTGACTTGTTGGTATCAAAGAACACGCGAAGTTCCATGTTCAAGTCTTCTGTCAACTCTTGTGGCTGTGGTTGTGGTTGAACTACTGGCGGCGGAGTCACAGGTTGTACTTCTGTTACAGGTGCAGCAGGTTTCAAGTGACCACCGATCACTACGTTCAAACCAGCAAGCGCTGTATAGTTCCAGAAATCTTCATCAATGTTGTATGTTGCACGTGCTTCTGTACGTAGAGACAATGCATCATTTAAACGCCAGAATACACCCGCACCCACGTTACCCAAAGTACCAGCTTCTGAGTTATGGCGATTTGCACGGTTTACACCACTAAAATCATAGTCATAATGACCAGCACCTAACAATACGTATGGCTTGATTTTGCTGTCGTAGTTTTTAGTGATCAAATCAGAGGTCGCAATAAAGTTACCGTTGATTTGTTTTTGCTTGTATTCAGCACCTTGAGCGTTGGCTACACCACCCTTCACATCGCCTTTCACTTGAAGGTATTCAGCTTCGAAGCTTAACCATGGTGTTAATTCAACACCAAGCGCTGCACCTACTGCTAAATCGTCTTGTGCTTCACCTTGACCCGCTTTTGAATCAAGAAGGTGATCATTTCCGTTATTATGTTCAGTACCTTGGAATGTATAACCAAGTAACAATGGAGTAACTGTTACACCAGCATTTGCTGCAACAAATGGAGATGCTGCAAGCAATGTAGCAACAGCGATACGACTTAATTTCATGGATATCCTCCAGAGAAAAACAATTATTTTAAGCTCAGCCTAAAATTTTTATTCATTGATCAAGATTTTAAATATCTCGATTATTATTTAAGCCAATCTTGTACTTCTATTGACTGATTGTCAGTCAATAACCCAAATCTAAGAACGAATTATTGACAAATTTCCTTACAATTTCCGTTGTAATTTAGTAAAATTTTATCAAATTTAATTCATATTGGCGCATAAATTTTTTACACATTAGATTAAAAAATAAAAATAAATGCATAAAAAACATACTTTTTACTATTAAAAATTACAATGGAAGCGATCAAATGAAAGTTATAAAAGGTGGATTTAGCATATTAGAATTAATAATTGCAATCATTATTTTAGTTCTCCTATCCATGATAGTCATGCCTTTTTATCATCATACCAAAGCAAAGCACGAATCCCAACTTATTCCTGTTCAATTAAGTCTACACTTACAACAGGCCAAACAACATGCGGTTTTATATCATAATAATGTTGTGGTTTGCGCCAGTGAAGATTTTAAAAGTTGCAGCTACAATGCTTGGGCAACTGGATCAATCTCCTTTCTCGATTTAAATCAAAATCGTAGCAGAGAAACTCATGAAAAATTGCTAAATACTTACCCGATGCAGCTTCGCTATGGCAATCTGCGCTGGCAAGGTAGTTTAGGTTCACCTAGTGTAGTCTTTCAAGGAAATACTGGCTTGCCTAGAGGCTCCATGGGCAGCTTTTATTACTGTAGCCAATATGATGCACCTCACCGTAAAATCATTCTCAATATGATGGGAAGTGTTCGGCATGAAACACCTCTGAGTTGCTAGATTGGGTTGCAAACAAATTGTTTTTCTTATGATCAACACTCCATCCATTTTTTCATCTGAAAATTTAGACATAAAAAAAGCTGGAACGAATCCAGCTTTTTTTTACTTCAGCAGTTAAGCGCCAGTTTGATAACCTGCTTGTGGAACTGCTGTTGAAATTTGGTACGGGTTGGTAAAGTCTTGCAAACCTGCCGCAGCTTCTTGAATATCTTTACCTTCTTTGACCACAAAGCTGTCAAAGCCAGAACGTTTTAAGTAGTTTAAAACGTCTTTGAAGATATCGCCTACAGCGCGTAATTCACCCTGATAGCCTTGACGGCGTAGTAACGCTGCAAATGAATAACCACGACCATCATTAAAACCTGCAAACTCAATAAAAATGCTATCAAGCTGCTCTAACGGGTAGTGATGTGTTTCAGGCGAGTCATTGACTGTAATATACAAAGCTTTTTTACCTTGTACTTGGCTCAATTGTTCAAGCTGAGTGGTAGTCAAAACCACATCGCCTTGTGGCACTGTGCCATCTTCAGCAACCGCCTGATAAGTATTGTCTTGAATCGTGCCATCTTTAAATAGCACAGGTAAGGCTAAATTAAGCATATGCACGCTCCTTAAACGGTTGAATCCCCACACGGCGGTAAGTTTCGATAAACTCTTCACCATCTTGACGTAAGTCAAGGTAAGTATTCAGAATTTCTTCAACAACATCTGGCACAACATCTGCGGCAAAAGAAGGCCCTAAGATGTCGCCAATTGAAGCATCGTGGTCTGAGTTACCGCCTAAAGTGATTTGGTAGAACTCTGCGCCTTTTTTATCTACACCTAAAATACCGATGTTACCCACGTGGTGATGACCACAGGCATTCATACAACCTGAGATATTTAAGTCTAAATGACCCAAGTTATATACAGTATCTAAGTCTTCGAAACGACGAGTAATCGCTTCAGAAATTGGAATTGATTTCGCATTTGCCAATGAACAGAAATCACCGCCTGGACAGCAGATAATATCGGTAATAAAACCAATATGTGCGCGTGCCATGTTGGCATTTTCCAGTGCTTGCCATAATGCAAATACATCTTTTTGCGGCACATCAGCTAGAGAAATGTTTTGCTCATGTGTGGTACGCAACTCACCAAAGGTGTATTTGTCTGCAAGATCTGCAATAAAATGCATTTCTTCCGTAGTCATATCCCCAGGTGCAATACCTGCACGTTTTAAGCTAATCGTCACAATGCGATAGCCTTTAACTTTATGTGCGTTGGTGTTGACATTAAACCATTGTTTGAATTTTGGATATTGCGCAAACAATTCAGAGAAATCTTCGTCAGGCAAATCCTGATAGGCAAATGGAGTAAATACCGCATCCATTTTCGCCAAGAATTCTGGTTGAATTTTCAGTGGCTCACGCGTATGTGCAAATTCAGCTTCAACTTTTTCAGCGAAGACTTCAGGCGTCATGGCTTTCACCAAGATTTTGATACGCGCTTTGTATTTGTTGTCACGGCGACCATGCAGGTTATAAACACGTAACACGGCATCCAAATAAGCAATCAAATCTTCACGTGGCAAAAATTCACGAATCACACTACCAATCACTGGCGTACGACCTAAACCACCACCGACTTTGATTTTATAGCCGATTTCACCTGCTTCATTTTTCACGATATAGACACCAATATCGTGGAATGACGTTGCAGCACGGTCTTTTTCTTCAAGTGCAGACACTGCAATTTTGAACTTACGTGGCAAGAATGCAAATTCAGGGTGGAATGTGCTCCACTGACGAATCAATTCACAGGTTGGACGCGGGTCAGCGATTTCCCCTGCCACAACACCCGCATATTGGTCAGTTGTTGTGTTACGAATACAGTTTCCTGAAGTTTGAATGGCATGCATTTGCACCGTTGCCAATTCAGTTAAAATATCTGGCACATCTTCAAGCGCTGGCCAGTTCAACTGAATATTTTGGCGTGTCGATACGTGAGCATAACCACGGTCATATTCTTTAGAAATATCTGCAATTTTACGCAATTGCTTTGAATTCATTAAGCCATATGGCACGGCAATACGTAACATTGGCGCATAACGCTGTACATATAAACCATTTTGTAGACGTAATGGGCGGTATTCGTCTTCGGTCAATTTTCCCGCGAGATAACGTTCTGTTTGATCACGGAATTGTGCAACTCGTTCATTCACCAGTTGCTGATCGAAATCAGTATATAAATACATGGCGTTCAGCTAGTAAGTTCAATTTAACTGCCATAGCATAAAGGGCTTTAATTCATCAACAAAATGCTTTTTTTACATATTTAATAACGGTTTTACTGATAAAGAGCTTTCTGCAATAAAAAAGCTGACCTCAATCGAGATCAGCTTTTTTTAAAACCTGTATTTCAGTGCTGTTTAGAATGGTGCATCAATATCTGCTACACCAACAAGTTTATGATTCACAAACTCTTTAATGCCTAAACCGATCAGTTCACGACCATAGCCCGAGTGTGCAACCCCACCAAATGGCAAATCCGCTTTCACCATGGTCGGATGGTTAATGAACACCATGCCCGTATAGATTTGTTTTGCAACTTCAACACCACGTGCATGATCTTGGGTAAACACCGAACCACCCAAGCCAAATGGCGTATCATTCGCGATACGAATTGCATCGGCTTCATCTTTAGCACGGTAGAGCTGCGTTACTGGACCAAAGAACTCCCAATGGCGTGCTTCGTTATTTTCATGCAAGTTGGTCATGAGAAGTGGCTGAAAGAAAGCACCCTGCTCTGGCACTGGTGCACCAATTACTTCAACTTCAGCACCTGCTTCAATAGCTTTTTCGACTTGTTTTTTCAAATCATCTGCTGCTTTTTGTGAAGACAATGGCGCAAGCGTGGTTTCAGGATCCATCGGATCGCCTGCTTTAAGTTTTGCCACACCTTCTTTATACAATGCCAAGAATTGGTCATAAATTGCATCAACCACAATCAGGCGTTTAGATGAAACACAGACCTGACCTGCATTCCAGTGACGCCCCATCACTGCCCAGTCCACAGTTTTTTGTAGATCAGCATCTTCAAGTACCACAAAAGCATCTGCGCCACCCAACTCTAAAGTTGATTTTTTCAGTGCCTTACCTGCTTCCGCAGCCACAATCGCGCCTGCTGCTTCAGAACCTGTCAATGCGACACCACAGACACGGCGATCATTGAGAATCACAGCAGTATGTTCATGTGCAAGATATAAGTTTTTAAATGCACCTTGTGGCAGACCCGCTTCAAGCATCAATTCTTCAAACACATTGGCACTTTGCGGAACATTTGATGCATGTTTTAACAGGATAGTGTTGCCTGCCGATAGTTGTGGCGCAATGATACGTGCAATTTGATAGAACGGAAAATTCCAAGGCTCCACTGCAAGCAATACGCCTTGTGGTTCATGGTACAGTGTCGCTTCAACACCTTGCGCATCAGTTGGGAGTTTTTCTGGTGCCAAGAGTTTTTCAGCATGCTTGGCATAATATTCTAAGATTTCAGCCGACAAGATGGTTTCAAGCTTTGCTTCAGTAAATAGCTTACCCATTTCCAAAGTTAAGTATTGTGCATATTTATCGGTTTCATTGCGCAAAATACTGGCTGCTTTATTTAAGATTGCAGCACGTTGTTCAAAACTGGTTTCTTTCCAACTTAAAAAAGTGTTGTAGGCTTGATCAATCGCTTCAAGCACTTCTTCCTTGCTTGCAGTTGGAAAAGTTTTTAAAGTTTCACCCGTATATGGATTGACTGTAGCATAAGCCATTTATTACATCCTTCTGTTATGACCCAGCACTAATACGACTAAAGAGTAAAATTAGTGCTCTTGATCTGATCACCAAGATCAAATTTAAATAAGACTCTGATAAATATAAAAATATACTTATTTAAAGTTCATCTATTTTTTAACAAATTTAACTCGCACACTTCGCCTACTTTTCCCCTACTTTTATTAAGAAATACATTCATGCATAAAAAATGCCCACCGAAGTGAGCATTTTTTACAGTTATTTATAGCTGAGATTATTTGGCATCTGGCAAGGCATAAGCCACCAGATAATCGCCCATCTTGGTACCAAATGAACCATGACCACCTGCCATAATCACAAGATACTGTTTACCGTTGATTTCATAAGTCATTGGCGTTGCCTGTCCACCTGCTGGCAAACGCGCTTCCCAAAGTTTATCTCCGTTACTGACATTGTAAGCACGGATATAGTTGTCTTGAGTTGCTGCAACGAACATGACATTACCCGCAGTTGAAATCGAACCACCCAAACCAGGCACACCAATTTTGAGTGCTGGCAATTGGAATAATTTCGGCAAGCTGTCACGAATCGTACCGATACGTTTTTTCCAAACCACTTGATGGGTATTTAAATCCACGCCTGCAACATAACCCCATGAAGGCTGTTTACATGGCAAGCCTACTGGTGACAAGAATGGTTTAATTTCCACACCATACGGTACACCGTACATTGGCTGAATACCCTGCTCAGTCCCTGCACCTTTAGCAGTTTCTTTACGGTTTGGGTTTTCAGGAATCAGACGACTGATAAATGGCAACCCGATCGGGTTCATGACTGCAACCTGACGGTCTTGGTTGACAGACATGCCACCCCATTCAAACACACCCAAGTTACCTGGGAATACCAATGTGCCGTTGACTGACGGTGGCGTATAAATACCATTGTAATTCAGTTTCTTGAACTCAATACGACACATCAACTGGTCAAACATGGTTGCGCCCCACATATCTTTATCAGTCAATTTGCCTTGTGGTGCCAAATCCAGATCAGAGAATGGTTGGGTTGCAGAATAACGTTCACCTTGAGTTTGTGGACCATGCTCAACCGTTTGCGGCACAGCACGTTCATGAATTGGCACAATGGCTTGACCTGTACGGCGATCCAAAACAAATACATTACCTGTTTTTGTCAATACATAAATCGCTGGAACAGTCTGACCATCTTTAGTTTTGACATCGGCAAGTGATGGCTGAGATGGTACATCCATATCCCACAAATCATGATGTGTGGTTTGGAAATGCCAGATCAGTTTACCTGTGGTTGCATTCACCGCCAGCATTGAGTTGGCATAACGCTCTTTCAACTCATTACGGTCACCACCCCAAATATCAGGCGTACCTACACCTGTTGGAATATAGACAATATCCAGTTTGGCATCATATGCCAGTGGTGCCCACGCATTTGGCGAGTTGTTGACAAAGTTTGTGTTCTGACCCGGTAAAGCATTTGGATCTTGCGCGCCAGTATCAAACGCCCACAACAGTTTACCTGTGTTGACATCGTAACCACGAATTACACCCGAAGGCTCTTTGTTGGAGTAGTTGTCCGTTACAGAACCCGCAATAATCACGGTTGTACCTGTCACCACTGGTGGAGAAGTTGGGTTGTAACCACCTGCATAAGCATATGGCATATTGGCTTGCAGATTGACTTCACCATTTTGACCAAAGTCAGTACAGCGTTGACCGTTATCCGCATTGATCGCAATCAAACGACCATCGTTGACTGGCAAGAAGACTTTACGTGGACATTGCGCTGAACTTGAAGTTTTATGCTGCAAACTTGCTGCAAAACCTTGGGTATTGTTGGCATCAAAATATGACACGCCACGACAAGTTAAATGCTGGAAGCTTGGATTGGTTTGTAGTTTCGGATCGAAGCGCCATTTTTGCTTGCCTGTTGCTGGATCAAGTGCAATCAGGAACTGGTGCGTGGTACACATGTACATGTTGTCGCCAATCTTGATTGGCGTCACCTGATTGGTAGTTTCACCCGAGTCATTGCCCGTTTTCAAGTCACCAGTACGGTATGTCCATGCCACTTTCAAATCTTTGACGGTTTTATCATTGATTTGAGTCAGTGGAGAATAACGCACGCCACCTTGAGTACGACCATAAGCTGGCCAGTCACTTTCAGCAACACCTGAAACTGCCTGTGCTTTTGCAGGCTGTTGGTTGGTAATCGTGCCGTTGATTTCTTGCGGATCATTGAAGATCGAATACACCATTACTAAAATGGCAATAACGAGAGTTGAACCCAAGGCAATACGGCTTGGTTTAACAGGTTGTTGAATACCTCGCGTTGCCGCAGGTAACAACAGTAAAATTCCAATTACACCCAAGATGTCATAACGAGGAACTAATGCCCAGAAGTCCGAACCAACTTCCCAAAGCCCCCAAATAATGGTGGAAAGCATAAGCGCTGCATAAACCAATAAGGAAACCGCAGAATTACGTAAGAGTAAAATTGCAGAAATGAGTAATAAAATTCCCGCAATCACATAATAAAAAGAAGCGCCTAAGAATGCGGCATAAGCACCGCCAGCCAGTAGAATCAAACCAATCAGCGCAATCGCAATTGCCATCAAAGTTTGAAACCCTGAGCGTTGTGAGGGTTGAGTCATAAACACACCTCGATATTTTGGTTAAATCACTACCAAAGCAAAAGCCCTAGGCTTTTACTTGATATGAAATAATGATTTTCATTTAACAAGAACACACTGCATTGTGAGAGAAAAGCCCAGTTTTGTTTATATTTTGCACAAAAATAGGCACATGCAGTGCAATAAGGATTTGAACGTTCTGTCAGATTAGAAGGCTGTGACGAATTTGATACCACCAACCCAAGCATTGTTACCGTCTTTCAAAGCACCCACATGGCGAACATATTGGATGTTTGGTCGCACAGTTAACCAGTTGGTTGCATGAATGCCATAGTACAATTCGGCATCATATTCACTGCTGTAACCTTGGGCACTTTTATGAATACGTCCAACGCCCACTGCAATTTCATCTTGCGGACGAGCATCGAATAAGCCGTTATAACTGATCGCCAAGTTTTGCATGTTGGTCACAGCATTGGTTGCATCATCAAAGAAGGTAAAGTTCGCCCAAGCAGTCAAACCACGGTTTACATCGCCCTGATGTGCGGTTAATTGCTGCTTCACAGACACCCAACCACCCTGTTTATGTGCTGAAGTGTTGGCAATGTCTTGTGCTTGTGAATTCAATTTGCTGGCATCTGCTGTGCTATAGAAATAGCCCAAACGGTATTCACCTGGTAACTGTGCAGCAGTCAATTTTGGCTGCCAAACCAATTCCACAGGAATTAATGCGCCTTTTGAACCATCTGTACTGAGGTTAAAACCCTTACTCCGTTCAAGGTTTTCAGGGTTCACTTCAAATGCGCCCACTTGTGCAAACAGGTTGGGTTGTAACTGGTATTTCACGCGGACAGCCCATTGACTCACTGGCCAGTTATACCACTGGTCACCTGCCCAGTTACCCATTTGCGAGCCACAGAGTGCAAGGTTCTGGAAATCACAGTTAAAACTGTTAAATTCTTCAGCTTCACCAAAACGTCCGACTTTGACATCTAACTTTTGATCAAGGAATTTTCGTTTGATCCAGAAATCGGTTAAACGCCAAGTTTGTCCACGTCCCCAAACTTCCTGAACCGAGCTTAACTGCCCATTCAAAGCATCCGAGGTATTACTCAAATTACGCCCATGACGTTCAGTCACAGTCACTTGAGCTTCTGTATCTTGCCAACCCAAGACTTTGTTCAAATCCAAATGAGCGCCTAAGCTCACCTGACCTGAATATTCAGTGCCATGGCTTGATGTATTTTTTGAATCAAGCACATTAGCCAACTCTCCTGTATAACCAAAAGAGAAGTCGTATCCTTGTTCCTTTAAGGCTGCCCGTTGCCCGTTCCAATCACCCAACATATATGGGCTTTCGGTACTAAATGCATCAGCCGCATGTGACTGAGCAGCAAGGGAAACCATGACAGAACACATGGATACTTGAGAGATAAAAGCAAATCTACGCAACATTGAAAACTCTATGTTGTTGATCGAAACGCGTAGGATACTATTATTTTTGTAATAAATGTTGAGTGTTTTGTTATCTCAGTCAGGCAACCAGAATGGCAAAACTATATTTTATTTTTAAATACTTAAAAAAATTAATTATTTTTAAAGATTAATAAAAATCAACTGCTTATTTTTTGATTATGATTTTTTAAATTTTTTCAAAAAATGTCTGCGTTAAAATTAAGCACAAATTTGGTGCAAATCCATTTGTTTAAAAAATACCAATTCTTATACTCAAGTTTTTAATATTTTATACAGGACATTTATTTCAAACCGAATCACCAAGTGTGCAACTTTTGATAAAAACAATGTCATATTCCGCCATGTCAGCACCAGTTTGCAGCAATTAAAATAAATTTCCCTTTACAGACAATGCAAATTGCCTTAATAATTTTTTATCTTCATTTAGGTCAATTATTTGTGAATATCAAAGCGATTGAAGGAATCAATGTCAGCCGCGACACGATTAGTATCCATTTCGTGAATGCAGCTTTGACTGGTGTGAAAAGACTGGGCATGGATGTCGAAACCCTCCTTTCACATGTCGGCATCGAAGCTGAATTACTCAAACAACCTAAAGCTCGTGTTTCACCCGAACAGTACACACGTTTTATTCAAATGTTATGGATGGTGACCCAAGACGAACACGCTGGTTTTTCCACGGAGCCGCGCCGTTTAGGCACTTTTGCCATGATGTGTCAGTTAATCATTCATGCAAAAACTTTAGGTCAAGCTTTAGAACTATCAGAACAGTTTTACCGTTTATTTCGTGATGACTGGTTTATTGCGATTGAACGCGATAAACACGAAGCGCGCCTAGTCCCGCTAATTCCAAGAGAGCTCGACCCAGACCACTTTATGACGGAAAGCATGCTGATGATTTGGCATGGCTTAGCATCATGGTTAATTGATCGTCGCATTTCCTTGGAACGGGTCAATTTCGAATACCCGCGCCCAGAGCAAGCTGATGAATACGATGCATTATTCTTTGCACCACTCATGCAGTTTGATACACCGCGTACCGAAATCACTTTTGCCGCCGATTATCTCGACTTACCGATTCGCCAAAATGAAGAAACGCTGGAAGAATTCTTAAAAGTTGCCCCTGCACAGCTTTTAGTGAAGTTTAAAAATATTAACTCGTTGACTTCGCGTATTCGTGATGTGCTGAAAAGTCATATTGGCGAAGAAATGCCAACATTAAATGACGTGGCTTCAATGCTTTACCTTTCACCACAAACCTTACGTCGTCGCCTTGCCTCTGAAGGTAAAAGCTATCAGGGTGTTAAAGATGCTTTACGACGCGATGCCGCGATTCATTTACTGTTGCAACCCAATCTCACTCTGGAAGATGTCGCACAGCAGGTCGGTTTTAGTGAAACCAGTACCTTCCACCGTGCTTTCAAAAAGTGGACTGGCGTTACCCCAGGTCTATACCGCCAATTACACGGCTCACTATAAATATAAGCACTTGAATAATCTCAGGTTAAATACCTGAGATTATTTTTACCTTCAAGAATGACTCTCCATATCACACGCGATAAAACCATAAAAATCCAATCTATTGCATAATACGATTTTGACCAAACAGATCAAAACGATATGAATCATGCTATTCAATCTAGCGCCTTGGTGGTGGAAGGTGGCGGGATGCGAGCAGCTTTCAGTACAGGTGTAGTTGATGCCTTTCTGACAGAACAATTCAATCCTTTTCACTTATATGTCGGCGTTTCATCAGGCTCGACAACTCTAGCAAGTTATCTCGCTCAGCAAAAAGGACGTAACTTAGATATCTTTTTGGATCAGACTTTACGCCCAGAATTCATTCAGCTTAAACGCTTTTTCAAAGGTGGTGACCTGATGGATGTCAAATGGATGTGGGATGTACTGGAACAAGAAAATCCTTTGGATCTTGCTACATTATTCAAAAATCATCCCGAATTTTATATTGTACTGACACATGCCCATACAGGTCAGGCACATTATCAGCGCGCCCAACCCGAGACACTACTCGACAGTTTAAGGGCTTCAAGTTCTATTCCATTTATTACACGACAACCCGTTTGGGTACAGCAACAGCCATTTTTTGATGGTGGTGTTGCCGATGCTCTACCTGTGCAGTGGGCAGCGCAACAACCCCAAATGGATGCCTTGATGGTAATTCGCACCAGACCTCGACACTATGCCAAACAAGGTCGAAAAACAGATGCTTTACTTTCTCGTTTCGTGCAGCATCATGGTTTTGCCCAAAGCCTGAAACAACGGGGCGAACACTACAATCAGTCCGTCGAATTTTTACGCAAACCACAAACGCTTAAAATTCTGGAGATTAACCCACCCGAACACAAATACATGGCAAATCGCCTATGCCAAGACCCGAAGCGTTTACGTTATAGCTATCAGGTCGGTGTTGAAGCGGGTTATCGCGCCATACAGGACTGGCAACAGCTGCTGCGAGCTTAGCAGCGACAGCCTGCCCGATCCTGATCAACCAATTCATTTTCCAGTAATCGCTGCAAGCTATGCTGCCCAATGCCGTACATCTGCTTCAAAGCTTCGATCTGTGCCATGATTTTAGGATCAGGTACGCTCACCGATTTACGGCGTACCGCCAAAATCATTTTATTTTTACTGGTATGTTCTAAAGACACAAACTCAAAGACTTTGGTTTCATAACCATAAGCTTCAAGCAGCAACGCCCGAATAGTATCGGTCAGCATTTCTGCCTGCTGTGCCTGATGAATACCATAGTGCAACATCGGTTTCAGTACTTCAGGGCTTTTCAGTTGTGGGCGCAACTCTTTATGACAACATGGCGCGCACATAATCACCGAAGCATTCAGACGAATCCCACAATGAATAGCAAAATCAGTGGCAATATCACAGGCATGCAATGCAATCATCACATCGAGATGCTCAGGCTGGTAACTGCGGACATCGCCCTGAAAAAATTCGAGTTGGCTAAATTGGTTTTTATCTGCAACTTTTTGACAAAACTCGACCAAATTATCACGCAGTTCCACACCTGTAATTTTGGGTTGTAAACCTTGCTGCTGCAAATAGTCATACATGGCAAAAGTCAGATAACCTTTCCCCGAACCAAAATCCACCACATGCAATGCCCGATCTTCTGGGGTAATCTGCTCAATCGCATTGGAAAAAATTTCAATAAATTTATTAATTTGCTTCCACTTTCTTGCCATACTTGGCACAAGTTGGGCTTTATAATCAGTAATTCCCAAATCCTGCAAATATGCCTGTTCCTGTAAAATATAACGCTGTTTTTCACGATTATGCGCTTGCTGGGTGATCGAGGTGTTTTGCTTTTGACTACGTGTCAAAATCACTTTTTTCTTGGTACGTTTGAGTTGTAACTCTTCGCTCTCAACAAACAGATTGGCTTGCTTACAGCTGCTAAGCAATTCAGAGATACATGTATAAGCCTCAGTAAAATCATAATTTTTAGTGACGTCTTGGGTTTTATATTGATAAACCGCACAGAGTTTAGGCTGCTGTTGAATTTCGATGATGCGAAAACTGATCTTTTCAAGATCCGCGATCTCACCTTGGTACTGACTCAATACTAAACGCTGAAAATGATGATCGGTTAAAGCTGCCTGCAACTCGGCAAGCCATTGTTGTTCCTGTTCAGAACGCTGAGTCAGTGTGGACATAATCACAACCTAAAGAAATTTACAAATCCATTCTAATTGTTCTTACCTTAAATGCAAAACTGAATTAATATACAAGTGTATTTTTAATTAGGTTACTATTAAAATAATGTCAAATGTCACCAATTACGCCCCCTCAGAAGAGCGTCTCAATGTCTTAACTCATGGGGTTGGTGTAGTGATTGCTATCCTCGCCAGTGCTTTATTACTTTATAAAAGCGCTTTTCTCAGTATGGATAAATGGTTCAGTTTATGGGTTTATGCATTCAGCCTGATTTTAATGTTGGCATGTTCAACGCTTTACCACTGGGCAAAAACTGAAACCAAACGTCACTGGTACAAAAAACTGGATCACACCGCGATTTATTATCTAATCGCAGGGACATACACGCCTTTTTTATATTTAAGTATTCCCACTACCAAAGCACACTATTTATTGATTGCCTTATGGGCAATTGCTGCCATTGGCACGGTATTTAAGCTTTGCATGGCACATCGTTTTAATAAGGTTTCACTGATTGCATACTTGCTGATGGGCTGGTTTGCCGTATTGATGATGGATGATATGCAGCGTTATTTACCCCATGGCTGCTTAATGCTCCTGATTACTGGCGGGTTAGCATATACGGTGGGTGCATTGTTTTATGCCCTAAAAAAGGTAAGATATACCCATGTTATTTGGCATATTTTTGTACTGATTGGCGCAGGATCACATTTCCTGGCAGTCTATCTATACGCTTTTTCTTAACACCCATCTTTTAGTTGTAGTAACCCTGCTTAAAAGTGTGGTGTCTTTCGTATTTTTTTAAAAAATTAGGTATTTTTTTAAAAAGATTACGCTGTTAACCATGTCTGTTTTTAAGTAAAGGTTGAATTATGGCGTCATCGACATCTACAACAGCAGAAGCACAGGCTGTACCCGTAAACTCAAAAACTCGCGTATTGTTAGCCAGTTTAGTGGGTACAACCATTGAATTTTTTGATTTTTATATCTATGCAACTGCCGCAGTAATTATTTTCCCACATCTTTTCTTCCCGAGTGGTGACGAAAGCGTTGCCCGCATTCAATCTTTAGCCACTTTTGCGATTGCATTTATTGCTCGCCCGATTGGTGCAGCATTATTTGGGCATTTGGGTGATCGTATTGGGCGTAAAGCCACATTGGTTGCTGCCTTACTGACGATGGGCATCTCCACCATCAGCATCGGGTTATTACCCACTTATGCACAAATTGGCTTAGTTGCCCCTCTATTACTGGCTATGTGTCGTTTAGGGCAAGGCTTAGGACTAGGCGGTGAATGGAGCGGCGCAGTTTTACTTGCCACTGAAAATGCACCTGAAGGTAAACGCGCCTGGTATGGCATGTTTCCTCAACTTGGTGCGCCCGTCGGGTTTATTTTAGCAACTGGCGCATTTTTACTACTCAGTGCCTGCATGTCGAATGCGGAGTTCATGCAATGGGGTTGGCGGATTCCTTTTGTTTCTAGTGCTGTTCTTGTTTTTATGGGTTTATATATTCGACTCAAACTACAAGAAACCCCTGCCTTCCAGAAGGTTTTAGACAAGCAAAAAGAAGTCAATATTCCTGTAAAAGATGTGTTTACCAAACATTTCAAGTCACTCTGCTTAGGTACGGTTGCTGCAATTTGTACCTTTGTCGTGTTTTATCTCACCACTGTTTTTGCATTGCAATGGGGAACTACTGAACTAGGTTATACTCGCAATCAGTTCCTTGAACTCCAGTTGGTTGCAACCTTATGTTTTGCAGGAACAATTCCTCTGTCTGCGGTACTTGCTGAAAAATTTGGACGTAAAACCACGTCTATTTTGGTTTGTGCAATTGCTGCAGTTTTTGGAATTTTCTTTGCACCGCTGCTTGCCTCGGGCAGCCTGTTTGCTGTGTTTATATTCTTATGTATCGGCTTAAGTATTATGGGTCTGACCTATGGCCCAATTGGAACAGTGTTATCTGAACAATTTCCAATTTCAGTGCGCTATACAGGCTCAGCCCTCACCTTTAATTTGGCGGGTATTTTGGGCGCTTCTTTTGCTCCGCTCATCGCCACCGAACTGGCAAAAAATTATGGCTTAGCCACTGTAGGTTATTACTTATCTGCGGCAGCAATCCTCTCTCTACTGGCATTTTTATTTATTCGTGAAACCAAAGATGTGAATGTTAACGATCAAGTCTGATGTATCACACACAATAAAAAACCAGCAATCATGCTGGTTTTTTATTTTAGATGTCGTTGTTACAGTCCTATGAGCAATACTCGGGCCACTTCATTCATAAGTGCTTCAGCGATATATAATGCTAAAAATGCCAGAATCGGGGATAAATCAATCATCCCCATATTCGGTAAAATGCGGCGAAACGGCGCAAGCAAAGGTTCTGCAAGTTCTTGAACAACTTCAATATACGGAGAGTTTGACTGAGTAAATAATACCACCCACCCCAATATAATCGTAGCAAAAATCAGATAACGACAAAACGTAATTAAGTCCTGAATCATCGTCACAAAAGTTAAAATAATCAGATGAACTGCGCCATGCGGCATAACACCCGACAAATATGCCACGCCCACGATTTTTAACAAATAAATCATCACCAACAAAACCAAAGCAGCGAGATTGACCCGTCCTTTTGCCAATGTCGGAAAAATCGAGCTAAAAATATCTACAATTTTAGTGGCTTTAATGGTAGATAAAACTACAGGGTTATATGGATTTACCATCGCTAATTGCATTAAGAATCTTAAGAACACCAGCAAAATTGCGACATTCATCAAAATACCAAATAGCGTCGAAGTCATTCCCATCGGCTACTTTTCCTACCTTTCAATTTATTTGATACTGTCACTTAATTCTTGAGCCAATTCCTGACTACGTTTTTGAGCAGCAGCCAATGCTGTCTGTATACTTTGTGAAACCTGTGCACGATCAAACACTTCAAGAGCAGCTTGGGTTGTACCATTTGGTGATGTCACATTTTTACGCAGTTCAGCAGGCGTCTTATCACTGCTGATAGCCATTTGTGCAGCACCCAAAGCCGTTTGTAAAGTCAACGCAGCAGCGACTTTTTCATCTAGCCCCATATTCTTGCCAGCGCGAATCATACTTTCCATCAAATAGAAAAAATATGCAGGGCCTGAGCCAGATACTGCGGTTACAGCATCGATTTGTGCTTCAGTATTTACCCAAAGCCCTAGTCCTGTTGCTGCTAAGATTTTACCCGTCAAATTACGATCTTCTTGACTCACCGAAGCATCAGCATACATACCATGCGCGCCTGTTTGTACCAGCGCTGGAGTATTTGGCATGACCCGCACAATACGCTGCGTTCCAGTCAAAGCTGCAATGATCTCAATCGTCACGCCTGCAACAATAGAAATAATTAACTTACCTTCAAACAGACCCTTTAATGGTTTTAAAACATCTGCTAAAACCTGTGGTTTCACTGCAAGCACGACCACATCTGCATTTTCAATTGCTTTAGCATTATCAGTAAATACCGCAATATTTTTTTCTTGCAGGATTAAACGAATTTGCTCAACGGGATCTGCAACTTGGATCTGATTTTCAGGAAGACCACGTGAAATTAACCCGCCAATTAAGGCTTGAGCCATATTTCCGCCACCGATAAAACTGATATTGCAATTTAAAGCGCTGTTCATGCTCATACTCGACAATGTTTTTATTACTCATGGATAAGTTTTGGCTGCCATCCACCATACTCACAGTAACAAGACTGTGCAAGCCAAAATCCCTGAGGGGTAAAGACTCCTAGAATAACATCATCTTTTGCCAAAATTTGCACCCGATGACGTAACCAAGGAAAAATTTGTGCATCCTGCAAGGCTTTTTTCAGTGGCCATGCACCTACTCGACCATACAAATGAACCTTTTCTCCCCCTACACGTGGATACAGCATAAGCGGTGTATCTAACAATTCAGGAGATAGACCATACTCCGACTCACGACAAGTATATTCACCTGAAATCAATGTAACAGGCTGTTGTTTTGTCCATCGAATGGATTGCTGTGCTGGAATCACATCGGTTTGCTTACATAAATACTGCTGCGTGGTTAAGCGGTATATCTGCTTTTGAAAACGCACATAATAATAAGGCTTAATAAACAGGCAAGCTTGCGCATCGGCTCTCGACTGGATTACTTCTTGCTGCAAACGCAGTACAGCATCCAAACTCGGGCGATAAGTCAGTTCGCCTTTCATCCATGCAGACAGTAATTGTCGTTGCCGTGCAGGTGTCAATTGTTGCAGGGTATCCAAGTTTAAACGTGTGTGATCACCACATTGCTGCCAGTCTTGCTGTACAACCTCTTGTAAAATATCCTCTGCATCCTGCATTAATTGTGCATTACGAGCCAAAGCCGACTGCATTTGCGGGAAGCGCTGTTGTAATACTTGCCACAGCTCGGTTCGGCACCACGCCCGATCATAATGCGGATCAGCATTGGTAGGATCATCAATATAAGGAAGCTGTAACTGACCGACCCACTGTGCAATCTGTTCACGAGAAATATCCAGTAAAGGTCGCCATATGGTGAAATCTTCACGCACATCTATAGCGCGCATCGCTGCCAGACCACCCACACCTGCTCCCGACAATAACCGCAAAAGCACTGTTTCTGCCTGATCTTGCTGATGATGTGCCAGAACCAATATTTCATGTGTCTGTTTATGTTGTAAAAAGGCAGCATAACGCGCATGACGTGCTTGCTGTTCAAGGTTACCAGAAGCAACTTCGACAGCCTGAACAAGACAGGGAATATTAAACTGGTGACAAAAATCTTCGACCATTACACCCCAAGTTTGACTCGGTGCTTGTAATTGATGATCAATATAAATGGCGCGAACACGCTGAGGAAAGAGTGAGTGCATCAAATATAGCAACAGCATGGAATCCATGCCGCCGCTACATCCAATTAGAAAGCTCTGCTGAGAGAAATACTGCTCAGCATCTCTTAAGATGCTAAACCTAAGTTGCTGCTTCCAAATTTCATTAAACGTTGATAACGTGCTTCGCATCGTGCTTCAGCATCCATCGGTTGTAATTCTGCCAAGGTCTGAGTGAGCACTTCACGTAAGTTTTCCATGACTTGGTCAGGATTTAAATGCGCGCCCTCGCCTTCATCAACAATGTGTTCCACAATGCCAATTTTTTGTAATTTGTCAGCAGTCAATGCCAACGCTTCACTAGCTTGTTCAGCTTTCTCAGCAGTTTTCCACAAAATAGACGCACAACCTTCAGGTGAAATCACTGAATAAATACTATGTGACAACATGATCACACGGTCAGCAACCCCAATTCCTAAAGCACCACCTGAACCGCCTTCACCAAGTACAGTCGCAATCACTGGCACTTTTAGGCGAGAAAGCTGGGCAAGACTCGTTGCAATCGCTTCTGCTTGACCACGTTCTTCTGCACCCACACCAGGATAAGCACCCATGGTGTCAATAAAGGTAAATACAGGCAAGTTAAAACGCTCAGCAAGATCAAGTAAACGCTGTGATTTACGATAACCTTCTGGGTTACACATACCAAAGTTGTGTTTTAAACGCTCGCGAGTGGTACGACCACGATGCTGACCAACCACCATGACTGGCTGACCATTAAAACGTGCTAAACCACCAATCATTGCACCATCATCACCGAAAACTCGGTCACCATGCAATGTATCAAACTCATCAAATAGTTCACTTGCATAGTCTAAAAACTGTGGGCGGTCAGGATGACGTGCGATTTGTACAGTTTTCCATGCTTTAGATTGAGCAGATTTATTTTTCATAGGTCGAATATTATCCTTAAATTAACCGAATCGAGTTAATCAATAAATTTTTCCGACTGAATGATCAAATCAATGTCCCAATGCTTAAATTGCTCTTGCTCATCGTGCAAATCTGCAACCAGTAATGGCCATTGTTTCGCATCGCCAGAAACAGTTAATTGCCATTGTTGCGCATCCAAGACCTCTAATTCAATGGCAGGAAGCATCTGATCACTACGACTATGATTGAGTAAAACAGCCAGTCTAAGCAGCAAGCAAAGATAAACTAAAGACTGTCCCCCAACCTTTAAAACATCCATTTTGCTTTCACTACGCAATTTACGGCGGTGATGTCCAACCAAATGTGATAGATGATTTTGATCAATTTGCGAGAAGCCAGGAATATCGGAATGCTGCAACAAATATGCACCATGACGATGATATCCACCATGACTAATCGCTAAACCGATTTCATGCAAATAAGCTGCACGACGAATTAAGTCACTGTCTTCATTGGTTAATTTTAGTTTACTCGCAACCGAGTCAAATAAAAATTGAGCAGTTTTTACGACACGTTCCGCTTGTTTCGGATCAGCACTATAACGACCAATCAGTGCCTGCACACTACGATCTCGGATATCTTCATGCTTAAAACGACCCAGAAGGTCATACATCACACCTTCACGTAATGCACCATCTGAATACATCAGATGGTCAATATCCAAAACTTCAAACGCTGCATATAAAATAGCAACCCCAGCTGGCAAAACTGCTCGGCGATCTTCTTTTAAGCCAGAAAATTCCATTTCTGAAACATGCTTATATTTAAGCAATTTATCTTTGAGTTTTTCTAAACCTTCACGAGTCACACTTTCTTGTTCGTCGCTCCAGCCCATGTTGACCATAATCTGGCGGCACGCTTTAATTGTTCCACTGGAACCAACAACCGTATCCCAACCCTCTGCTTTAAAATAGTTGGCAATCGCAGAAAGTTCCTTACAGGCGGCAACAAACGCTTTATTAAAATTTTTATAATTAATTTCACCATCTTCAAAATATTTTTTGGTGAAAGCCACACAACCCATTTGCAAAGATTCGGTACATAAAGGTTCGAATCGTTCGCCAATAATAAACTCGGTTGATCCCCCACCAATATCAATCACCAATCGACGACCACCATTGGCCATGGTATGTGAGACACCCAAATAAATCAGACGTGCTTCTTCACGCCCAGCAATAATTTCAATTGGTTTTGGCAAAATTTCAGCTGCTTGCTGAATAAATTCATGTCCATTTTTAGCTTGGCGTAACGCATTGGTCGCCACAATACGCAAACGATTCGGTTGTACTGAACTTAAACGTCCGACAAAACGTGCCAAACACGCTAAACCACGCTGTTGGGCCGCTTCGGTTAAATTTTTATTTTCATCTAATCCAGCAGCAAGCTGTACCTTTTCCGACATTGAAACAACTTTCTTAACTTCTCCGTGATCTACACGGGCAATTGCCAAGTGAAAGCTGTTTGACCCCATATCAATTGCAGCGAGCAATTCTTCATCAATCAGAAAATCAGACATTGTGCATAACAAATCAACTTAATTGCTGCTTAGAGTAATTCACTCACCGCAAATTGAAAAGCAGTTTACGGGCTGAACTGCCAGTTTTTCACTAGATTTTCATGATTATTGCTACTGTCGATTAAATCAATCGTGATGATCCATTAGACAAAAAACCAGTGGCATCCGAGAATGCAACTATTCATCAGACTATGATGTTGAAAATAGCTGTGTAATACTTATATATCTATATAAATAAAGACTGTTATTGACAACTGATCATATTGGAGCATTTGTATGTCTAACCTAGTTAATACCACAGACGCAGATTTCAAAGCTGACGTTCTGGATTCTGAAACACCTGTACTTGTAGATTTCTGGGCTGGCTGGTGTGGTCCTTGTAAAGCGATTGCTCCTGTTTTAGAAGATTTATCTCGCGAGTACGAAGGTAAAGTGAAAGTTGTTAAAGTTGACGTCACAAACTGTGAAGCAACTGCTGTGAACTACAACATTCGCAATATTCCTGCATTATTGTTGTTCAAAAATGGTGAAGTTGTTGCTCAACAAGTCGGTGCTGTACCTCGTTCGCGTCTTGTTGCGTTTATCGACGAAAATATCTAAATCTAAAAAATCCGACAAAATACGCCATTTTTTGCGTATTTTGTTTGGTGTAAATTGACAATTCTCCAGATGTCACTTATATTCTTATTGCTCAAGGAAGGCAAAGCCTTAAGCAAGTCCTTTCTTGCAACACAACAAAAGATCGCCGCTCGGCACTGCAATTGTTTATTTTGATTTTCGAACAATGAACTAACCAGATTCTGCGTTTATTGTGCAACTTTCATTGCATGCGGCTGACTCTTGCATTTACTTCCAAATCGTTACTCTAGATGTTCTTACATCGACACACACTGACCACCTATGAATTTAACTGAACTCAAGAAAAAACCGATTGGCGAACTCATTAAAATTGCTGAGTTTATGGGCCTTGAGGGGATGGCGCGTAACCGTAAACAGGATATTATTTTCGCGATTTTAAAACGTCATGCCATGAACGGTGAAGAAATCTTTGGCGATGGTGTTTTAGAAATTTTGTCTGATGGTTTCGGTTTCCTACGTACAGCAGCGGGCTCTTACCTCGCTGGACCTGATGATATCTATGTTAGCCCGTCTCAAATTCGACGTTTTAACCTGCGCACAGGTGACACCATCGCAGGAACCATTCGCCCTCCAAAAGAAGGCGAGCGCTATTTTGCATTATTAAAAGTTAACCAAATTAACTACGATACACCTGAAAACTCACGTAACAAGATCTTATTTGAAAACTTAACCCCGCTTTTCCCGACAGAACAACTGATCATGGAACTCGGGAATGGTTCAACAGAAGATTTGACCGCTCGTGTTGTTGATTTAATCGCACCGATTGGTAAAGGGCAACGTTCAATTATTGTTGCACCGCCAAAAGCGGGTAAAACCATGTTGTTGCAAAACATTGCTCAATCAATTGTACGCAATAACCCAGAAGTTTTCTTGATTGTTCTACTCATTGACGAACGCCCAGAAGAAGTCACCGAAATGGAACGTACAGTTCGCGGTGAAGTTGTTGCATCAACCTTTGACGAATCACCAGCGCGCCATGTACAAGTTGCCGAAATGGTCATCGAAAAAGCCAAACGCTTAGTTGAACATAAAAAAGATGTCGTCATCCTACTCGATTCGATTACTCGTTTAGCACGTGCCTACAACACAGTTATTCCATCTTCAGGTAAAGTTTTAACTGGTGGTGTAGATGCCCATGCACTTGAACGTCCAAAACGTTTCTTTGGTGCAGCACGTAATATTGAAGAAGGCGGATCATTGACCATCATCTCAACTGCATTGATTGAAACAGGCAGTAAAATGGATGATGTGATTTATGAGGAATTCAAAGGTACGGGTAACCAAGAGATTACGCTTGACCGTCGTATTGCTGAAAAACGTGTCTTCCCTGCCATGAACCTGAAAAAATCAGGTACTCGTCGCGAAGAACGCCTCATGAGTGAAGACAACCTACGCAAAGTATGGATTCTACGCAAACTACTTCATCCAATGGATGAGTTGACAGCAATGGAATTTTTACTCGATCGTATGAAAGAAACCAAAACCAATGACGATTTCTTTGAACAAATGAAACGTAAACAATAATTCATCCGCTATTTTCAAGCCACTAACGCTTTTAGTGGCTTGAAGTTGACAACAATTACATATCTTCACAATCTCTTTCCTTATTTGTTAAAATTTATTTTTACTCATTTTTTCATTTATTTCGCCTCAAAGAAAAGTCTGTGCTTTTTTCAATAGTTACTCCATCATTTATCTAAATGTAATTTGCTTTTTTATTGTTATTTTCTGTTAAAACACCCCCTAAAAAGCCCGTTTTTTTTCGTTTTTTTTTCATTCAGTAGTAGTAATTCAATATGTGCAGTGATAGCATATTGTCATGCCAGCAAACTTGCTCCATGCGTTGTTACCTATCGAACGTATAGGGATAATTAAAGCACAAACAAGTTTGCTTAGGTTTTTTTTGTCTCTAATTTATGAGAGTGATGCCATGTTATTCAAGAAAATTGCTATCGCAGCTGCTGTTGTTACAACTTTAGCTTTCGTTGGTTGTGCTAAGAAAACTCAAGAAGCTGCTCCAGCTTCTGCTCCAGCTTCTGCTGCCGCTGCTGCTTCTGAAGCAACTACTGCTGCTTCTGAAGCTACAACTGCTGCTTCTGAAGCAACTGCTGCTGCATCTGATGCTGCTCCAGCTTCTGCTCCAGCTTCTGCTCCAGCTGCTCACTAATTCATCCGAATCTAGTGAAAAAAGAGAGAGTCTAACGACTCTCTCTTTTTATGTCTAAATTTTGGATACAGTTAAGCTGGATAGGACAAAGCTGCTGTTGTAACATCTCTTCTAGTAATTCCTTTAGCGTATGCAATTGCTGTAATTTTTCTTCAACTTCTACAAGTTTTCCTTTTAAGGACTCTTGTAACTGTTCAGCAGAAAGTTGTTCTTGCATTGCCAGCATTTTGATTAAGTCTACAATTTCACTCAGTTGAAACCCCAACGACTTTGCTAACTGAATCAGTTCTAAACGAAAAACCATTTGCTCAGAATAATGGCGATAGCCATTCTCAGCTCTCTGAGCTTCAATTAATCCCAGTTTCTCATAAAAACGTAGCGTATCTCGACTTAAACCTACTCGTTTTCCTAATGCATGAATAAGCATGATTATTCTTCTTGACTATAGAGTGGACTCCACAGTTTAGACTAAATCGTAATATAACCATACAGGAAAAATTATGGCGATTTTAGTCACAGGTGCGACGGGCTTTTTAGGGCGGTTTGTACTATTAGAATTATTACAGCAAAAACAAGACGTGATTGCCCTACTCCGCAATCCTGAACAGCAAATACCCACGCTATGCAAATGGTTAAAAGAGAAAGGCTGTAACATTGAACATTTACAATTTATTCAAGGAGATTTAGCGCAAAGTGATTTAGCTATATCTGCTTCAGATTGGCAGCGTTTAGCTCAAGTAGATACATTAATCCACACAGGTGTCTTATTTGCATGGAACCTAAGCAAAGTACAGGCCCAAACCACGAATGTGAATGGCTGTTTAACCCTCATCCAGCTCTTAAAAGAACGGACACAACTACAGCGAGTCATACTGATTTCAGGCTATATGCTGACGTTAAAAACACACTTGCAACAATATGGCATTGATCTAGCGCAACCACTGCAAAGTCACTGGCAGCAGCTTTACAGCAAACTGGGTAGCTATGAAGCGTCAAAAATTGAAGCACATTTTCGTAGCGTAGCACTGGCTCAAGAGCTTGAACTCGACTGGACAGTGATTCATCCAGCAACGCTAATAGGCGCTCAAGGCACTGGCGAAGTGGCAGAGCATCAAGTATTTACCCAAATTGTTAAACAGATTAATCAAGGTAAAATGCTTGCTCTGCCTGGCTCAGCTCAACACACCTTACCATGGGTAGGTGTAGATCACGTGGTTCGAGGTATCACTCAGTGCTTAAAGGATAGATCGAGCTATCAACAGGAAATTCTGCTGGTACATCCGCAAAGTTTATCTTTTCATCACGTTGTCAGATTGATTGCGAAGCAGCTCAAAATCCAGCCTCCTCGCTTTTGTGTTCCACTTCCAATACTGGCAACACTACTCAGGTGGCAACCACTTGCACAGCGCCTCAACCTCTCTCGGGAAATGCTCGAGTTTCTACGCACTGAATCACTAACACCAAATAAATCATATACAGTATGTCATGCATCTCAAGTGCCTTTAGAAGAACAGCTGATGCAAAGTGTTGCTTGGGTTAAGCAACATTATTTATAAAAAAATAAGGGGTGAATCAATCACCCCTTCTCTTTCCAAGACTCAATTAGTCTTGTTCGATTTCATTACCCACGCGCTGTCTAAACTTCTGACCAGCACGGAAGGTGACTACACGGCGTGCAGAAATTGGAATTTCTTCGCCTGTTTTCGGGTTGCGACCAGGGCGCTGACGTTTGTCACGTAGCTCAAAGTTCCCAAACCCCGAAAGTTTAACCTGTTCGCCAGCGATTAATGCTTGGCTAATTTCATCAAAGAATAGCTCAACCATTTGTTTGGCTTCACGACGGTTTAAATTCGTAAGCTCGCTTAAATGGTCTGCCATTTCTGCTTTTGTTAATGCTGTCATGACGCCCTCAATGTTGCTTGATAAGTGTTTTGCAACACTTCAATGATGTGATCCATACCTGACTTAATTTCAGCATCTTCTAGTGTTCTCGAAGCATGTTGCCACAACAAAGCAAATGCCAACGATCGCTTACCAGCCTCAACCCCTTGTCCAGTGTATACATCGAACAACCACGTTGAATCGAGAAGCTCTCCACCAGTTTGTTGAATTAACTGCTGAATCTCTTTTACCTCAATCTTATCATCAATTAAAAGCGCAATATCACGTCTAACCGACGGAAAACGTGATAATTCTGTAAAATTAGATACATAAGATTGCAAAACAGCCGTTTGATCGAGTTCAGCCACCCAAGTTGTGCCTAAATCCAATTCATTTTCCAATGATGGATGCAAACGACCCAAGTAACCAATTGACTGACCATCGACCACAATTTCAGCCGACTGTCCAGGATGTAGCCATTCACGAGTCGAGCGCTGATACTCAACATTGACACGTCCAGCCGCAAGAATTTGCTCAACTTCACCTTTCAGGTCAAAGAAATCCATTGGCTGAGTTTTCACATGCCACTGTTCTGGTGCAGATGAACCTACCGCAATTAACGCAAGCGTCGGAATTTGTTTAAGCTCATCGATATTGGTTGCATTTTGATAATCAAAGCGCAGACCTAACTCGAAGAAACGTACACGGTTTTGCTGACGGTTCAGGTTGTACTGCACACAAGGAATCAAACTCGATAGCAAAGTGCTACGCATCACTGCCAAATCACTCGAAATCGGGTTTGCCAATGCCAATGGCTGTACATTTGGATTGAGCTGTTTTTCCAATTTCAAATCAGCAAAACTAAAACTGATCGCTTCTTGGTAACCCAAAGTTGCGATGGTTTGACGTAATTGAGTCAATTCAAAACGGTCTTGATATGTCGCCAATTGCACATCAATTTTTGGCAAGCTGATTTGAATGTTGTCATAGCCGTGAATACGTGCCACTTCTTCAATCAAGTCTTGGTAGATTGCCATGTCATAACGGTGTGATGGCGGTACAACTGACCACTCACCTTGTGTTTTGACCGTTACGGCACAGCCTAACCGGGTTAAAGCATCCGTAATAAAGTCGCTTGCCACGGTATAACCCAGCAATTGATCCACTTGTGCCTGATTCAGTTCAATCGCTTCACGTTTTGGCAATAGGTCTGTCTGTTCAGCTACAGTCACTGGACCAAATTCACCGCCAGCAAGCTGTTGAATCAACTGTGAGGCACGGTTCATTGCCAAGATTGGCAATTCAAAGTCTACGCCACGTTCAAAACGCTGAGATGAATCAGTGTGCAAACCGAAACGGCGCGCACGTCCTGCAATTGCAAGCGGATTAAAGAATGCACTTTCAAGGAAAATATCTTGAGTGTCATCGGTCACGCTTGATGCCAAACCACCCATGATGCCTGCGATTGCCAAGGTTTTCACATCATCTGCAATTACCATGACATCTTCATTCAGCTCTACTTCTTGCTCATTGAGCAATTGCAGTTTTTCTTGAGCAGTTGCTTGACGAACCTGTACAGCACCTTCAAGTTTTGCCAAGTCAAATGCATGCATTGGCTGACCAAGTTCAAGCAAGACGTAGTTGGTAATATCCACCAAAATGCTATGCGTGCGCACACCTGAACGGGTCAAGGCTTGCTCCATCCATTCTGGTGTCGCTGCTTTCACATTGACATTTTTAATGACACGACCCAAATAACATGGTGCACCTGGTGTAGTCACAACAACTGCTTTTTCATCGGCAACAGTGGCTGCAACAGGTTGAATCTCAGGTTGATTCATGGGCAATTGGTTAATTACCCCAATTTCACGGGCAATCCCACGGATACTAAAGCAGTCACCACGGTTTGGTGTAATTGAAATATCAATGACGTTATCATCAAGTTTCAAGTATTCACGAATGTTGACACCAATTGGCGCATCTTCAGGCAGTTCAAGCAAACCATCGATTTTATCTTCAAGGTCAATCTCTGAAGCACCACACAACATACCGTGTGATTCAATACCACGAAGCTTGCCTTTTTTGATTTTGAAATCGCCTGGCAAAACTGCACCAATGGTTGCAACAGGTGCTTTCATGCCTACACGCACGTTTGGTGCACCGCACACGATTTGCAATGGCTCACCTGAACCGATATTCACTGTAGTTACACGTAAGCGGTCTGCATCTGGATGTTGCTCTACTGTCAGCACCTCACCCACCACAACGCCTGTAAATGCTTTGGCTACAGGCGAAAGCTCATCGACTTCCAAGCCGAGCATGGTCAGTTGTTCAGATAATGTATTGCTATCGATTGCTGGGTTAACCCATGTGCGCAGCCAGTTTTCGCTAATTTTCATTTCGTAAAAAACCTATATATCTAAAATCTTTAATCCCCCTCTCTAGCCCAACTTCCACATTGCCGGAAAATTCCATTCTTTAATGTGGCGTGCCTCTCTTTTTTAGAGGAGAGCTTAGGAGAGGATTTTAAAAAATCTGTTTAAGCAAATTGGCGCAAGAAACGCACATCATTTTGGTAGAACATACGCAAGTCATTGATGCCATAACGCAACATTGCAAAACGCTCTACACCCAGACCAAAGGCAAAACCTTTATATTTTTCAGGGTCAATGCCTGCTGAACGTAAAACATTTGGGTGCACCATGCCACAACCCAAAACTTCTAACCAGCGACCACGCTCATCCATAATATCCACTTCTGCACTTGGTTCAGTAAATGGGAAATAAGATGGACGGAAACGTACTTTCAAATCTTTTTCAAAGAATTCATTCAACAAGTTCACCAACAAGCCTTTCAATTCAGCAAAGCTCGTGTTTTCTGCCACATACAACCCTTCAATTTGATGGAACATCGGTGAATGTGTTTGGTCAGAGTCACAACGGTAAACACGACCTGGGCAGACAATACGAATCGGTGGTTGTGTGGTTTCCATGGTACGAATTTGCACGCCAGACGTATGGGTACGTAGCAAATGCGATGCATCGAAATAGAAGGTGTCGTGCATGGCACGTGCAGGGTGATGTCCTGGGATGTTGAGCGCTTCAAAGTTATGATAATCGTCTTCAACTTCAGGGCCTGTTGCAACGGTAAAACCTGCCTTGGTAAAGAACTGGCAAATACGCTCTTGTACTTGCGTCACAGGGTGAATACTACCCATGCTCTGACCACGACCTGGTAAGGTAATGTCGATGGTTTCACTCGCCAGTTTGGCAGCTAAAGCTTGTTGTTGTAATGCAGTTTGGCGCTCAGTCAAAGCATTATTGATTGCTTCACGAACAGCATGAATTTTTGCACCTTCAACTTTACGTTGTTCAGGATCCATTTTTCCTAAGGCTTTTGACTGCTCTGCAAGCTGACTCTTCTTACCTGTAAACTGCACCCGTACTTGGTCAAGTGTAGCAAGATCTTGAGCTGCAGCAATTGCATCCAGCGCTTCAGTGGTCAGGGCTTCCAGTGACATAATTTCTCTCAAAGCATCAATGTTAAAAAATAAATTAAACTTGTCATTCTAACAGCTTTTCAGCATATTGATGAGCTTTGTACACGATGAAAATTCTAATACCATCCTGATTTGTAAAAAGTATAAAATATTGCAACGGTAATACTGAGAAACACTATGGCACTCGACCCGATTTGGAAACAACAACTGACTTTAGTGACTTATGGCAATGAATATTTGTCTCATGGTCTCAGTGTGCAACAGTGGCGAGAGCTTCCTATTTTTGATGAACATACTTTTGTGTTTCGTGATTTGATGTCACAGCATTTGCTTGCCCAGCATTTTCAAATTTGGTTAGAAAACCTAAAAAAACAGGGAACAACTCGACTGAGCTTACATGCTTCAAGTATGCTTAATGATGAAAAAAATCCAAATCCAAATATTGAGTTACTCCCCTATTCACATTTTATTGTCAGTCATCATGACAAGAAAAAAATGGCATGGGTATTTGGTAATGAACTGGCAGAATGGTTCAATGCCGAACAAGAATTTCTCATTCCAAGTGCTCAACACAGTCCGATTCGCCAAGAAACATTTTGGAATTTCGAATTAAATAGTAAGCTCTACAAAAAAATTCAGGCAGACCTTCAAACCCCTGATTGGGAAAGGATTCAGCAATATCTTACCCAAGAACTCTTCAATACCACTTATGCCCAAATTGTTCAGCAACAACGCTTTATTGAACAGCACTACACAGGCTTTAATCTGACCCAACCACAAAAGATTGCGATTGACCTGGAAGAAAAATCAGCACTCCTTCCTGCACAATATCAGGCGAGTTTAAGTAATGAGTTACTGATTAAACTTGAAGCCTTAGAACTTGATCTGGCTGAGCAAGCGACAGTTCATAAGGAAGAAAATCAGGTCTTTACATCGGTCGATGAACAGCGCGCCTTTAAGCATTTTTCAGTAAAACTTGATGATTTATTCAGTAAATTTATTGTTAAAACTGCCAACCACTACCAAACGGCACAGCGTAAAGTCGTAGAACCTGAAACACCATTTGACGCGCCAGCACCACAAGCTCAAACAGCATCCCATTCTGGTTTACATCTGCATAAAGCAGCAACCAGCGAACAGCATAAGCATCAGATTTCAAATAAAAATGTGATTGCTTTAGTGATTATCACAGTGTTGATTTGTGCTTTGGCATATTATTTTGGTTTTTAATGAGATAACAGATTGGTATATCTTAAAGATGTGCCAATCTTTTGATTGACTTAACCTTGTTTTAATCTACAACAATTATAAAAAACCCATATCGATGATATTCGTCTTATTGGGTACTAAAAGGATAAAACTATGCAGATAAACTTTTCTCGTTTAAGCCGTTTTAGTCTAGTTGCTGTATTAAGTTTACCTCTTACTACTTGGGCACAACCCACTTCCTCAGCTACAGATAACACCCATGAAGTCAATCAACGCCTCGATTTTTTATATGGTCAGCATCAACCTTATCAGAAGTTTTTGAAAGATTTTCAAACTTCAACCTATGAACATCATAAAAACCAAGTGGTTGCAATGATCAACTATCCCATCAAAATCAATTTAAATGGCAAGAAAATCACGTTTAAATCACGTCAAGACTTACTCAAACGTTACGATGAAATCTTTGATCCAATGCTGGTCAAAATTATTCAGGAACAAAAATATGAAAACTTGTTTGCAAACACGCATGGCGTGATGATTGGGGAAAGTGGCGAGATCTGGTTCTCGGGTCTTTGTGTCGATAAAGACTGCAAAAAAGTTGAAGTTAAAGTCATTACCATCAACAAATAAAGTTTAATCGTGCAATAAAATATTAATTACTTATAAACTAAATTTCAATCAAGGTGACAAATTTAAAAAAATGAAATAAATAGGTTGACGTTTTTAAAATATTGAAATAGATTGAAACTTCGCTACTTAGGATTTTCCTTCAAATTAATAATAGGAACGTTATACATGGTCAAATATCCTCATCCATCAGCATTTGATAAAGAATTAACGGATGATAAATTAACTTATATTTCAAAATTAATGCTTCAAACCTTTGATAAAACATTTAAAGATACTCGAGACATTGATGATGATAACTATACTTTTGGCACAATGTTTTTTAAACGAACACATAATTGCTTTTTTCGTGAGTTCAGCAGTGACCAATGCCTCTTTAATATAAAAATTCTAGATAAAACCAATAAATTTATTTTCCAGATTGGACAAACATCTTGTAGATTTTTTGAAGAAAAAGACTATTTTCACCCCACAAAGAAAGGGGCATTCGTATCTACTATACAACCTCAACCTAGTTTATTTAATGAAGAAGTAGGTATCCCAGTATTTTCAAATTTTTACTTAATGTATTCCCTCGATGAAGATGAGCTTCCAATGGCAACTGTTGTTTTTGTTAGTTATGACACTAATAAGAACATAGTTTCATTTTGGGAATATAATTCTTCTAGTCTCACTCCTGCGATTCATTCAGATGATTTGTATACTCCTGATGGTAACAGCAATAAGCGTCCACGAAACTTATCAAGTAAGCGTCGCAAGGATAACAAATCGAATGAAAGCTAAAACAGCAATTAGGTTTTAAAATGTTCAATTCTTTTAATGGTCTAGAATTAAAACTGCTTAGACTATTCAATGAGTTTTCTCTTGAAGATGTGGCAAAAAAAGTTGATAAATCAAAGCAGTACATACATAAGCTTGAAACTGGTCTTAGTTATCCAACTGATGACCTATTAAAAAGCTTATGCGGCTTATTTAATGTCAAAGAAGAATTTTTCTATCAAATTCACTCACCTTTGCAGGAAGATCAAATCCATTTTCGGAGCCTAAAAACCTCAAGACAATTTGCCAAACAAGTTGTTATAGCCAGAGCTGAACAATTAAACCGTCTTATTAAATTTATTGAGACAAATGTTAATTTGCCTGATTATGCAATTAATGCAGAGGAAATTGATCATACAATACTTACTGGAGATCAAATTGAAAAAATTGCTATCGACTTTAGAAAGCAATTTGAATTAGGTTTAGCACCTATCTACAACTTAACTGAATTTTGTGAAGACATAGGTATAATCATTACTGATTTTGACTCAATTTCAACTGAAGTTGATGCTTTATCCTTAATTTGCCAAAGACCAATTATTGTTAGAAACACTAGTAAAAAAAGCGTTTGCCGACAACGTTTTGACATTGCTCATGAGGTTGGGCATATGGTTTTACATAATGGTGTGATTACAGGGGATAATTTAACTGAATCACAAGCCCATAGATTTGCTAGTTCTCTTTTGTTACCAAAATCTATACTCAGAACGAATTTTCCCATTTTATTTAAAGGTGGACGTTTTGATTGGAATAAAATGAGTGAGTTCAAACAAATATGGGGAATTAGCAAAGCTGCTATTCTATATCGCGCAAAGCAACTCAATTTAATTGATGACAACCAATATAAAACTGGAGTAATACATCTAAGAGTTAACGGTGAAGCAAAGCAAGAAAGTGAAGACACTATTATGCCAGAAGAAAAGCCAAGCCTTCTTAAAGATGCTATTAACTGTATTCTAGATGATGGATTATCTGCAAAAAATATTTCTGATGAATTAAATATTTCCCCATTAATACTTGAAAAACTAACAAGAATGAAGTTTCCCAATACAGAAACCACATTAAAAATTATTTAATAAAAAAGACCGCAAAATGCGGTCTTTTTTGAATCTCTAAGCTTATGCAGCTAAAGCAGATTTAGCTTTTTCAGCTAAAGCAGCGAAAGCAACTGCATCATGCATAGCGATGTCAGCTAATACGCGACGGTCGATGATCACTTGAGCTTTTTTCAAGCCATCGATCATACGGCTGTAAGACAAACCGTTTTGACGAGCACCAGCGTTGATACGCGCAATCCATAGAGCACGGAATTGACGTTTTTTCTGACGACGGTCACGGTAAGCGTATTGACCAGCTTTGATTACCGCTTGGAACGCTACGCGATAAACGCGTGAACGAGCACCATAGTAACCTTTAGCACGAGCGAGAATTTTTTTGTGACGACGATGAGCCACTACACCACGTTTTACACGAGCCATTTATAAATCTCCTTAGATGTATGGGCACATACGACGAACTGAAGCAACGTCACTCACGTGAACCATTACACAGCCGCGCAACTGACGAATACGCTTAGCAGATTTTTTGGTCAAAATGTGGCGTTTGAACGCTTGTTTACGCTTGAAACCGTTAGCAGTCGCTTTGAAACGTTTAGCTGCACCACGGCGAGTTTTTAACTTAGCCATAACAACCTCTTTAAGCACCTGTTCGGCTCGTTTGCACCATTGCAATAACGACCTGCAGGTAAGGAAGGCAGTATTTTATAGTAAGTTTGCTCAAAACAAAAGCATTTCTCCTGTTAATTTTTTACATGACCTAGCCATTCTTCAAACAAAATTTGTCATAGATTTGAGAGGCTATTTTTTAAATCTGTCATGTTGCCAAGGTATGCTCAACCAATGCTAGAGATGCATCTCTGTTACAGAGAAAAATCAGGCTAAGTCATAAACACGGTATTATTCAGCTGTTACGCTCATCGACTCCTGCAAAGTCAGCCTAAAGCTAACCACCCTGCCACATTATTTTTCGTGAATATGATGGATGAACTTATCTTAAAAATTTATATCCATTCCCACTATATTCAATAGCTAAAATCTCAAATCATGAGAGTAATCTTAGTTCAATATCGCTATAATCGACTTCTTTATATCGCTTATATTCTAATATCATGCACACAAAACAGGATGCTTTTGCTGCACTTCGCTATCGCGATTTTTCCATTATTACGATTAACCAACTCTGTTTAACTCTCGGTATCCTCATTCAGGAAGTGATTGTCGGATACAGCCTTTATCAGATTACCAAAGACCCGCTAACCCTCGGTATGATTGGTCTGGCAGAAGCTATCCCCTTTATTAGCCTGTCTTTATGGGGAGGGTATTTTGCGGATAAGTTCAATAAACAGACCATCATGAAAATCTGTCTATTTTTCTCTTTCCCATTGCCTCTCATTCTGTGGACACTATTTCATCGTTATGATACCCAGCTCATTTCAGTTGAAATGCTCAAATGGGGAATTTATAGCGTTATTTTTGGTTTTGGGATTATTCGTGGGTTTTATTCACCTGCTGCAACTTCACTGAAACCTTTTCTGATTCCACGTGAACTCTATACCAATGGTGCAACATGGACCACGATTGGCTGGCAAAGTGGCGTGATTTTAGGGCCAATGCTTGGTGGCTTCATGCTGGCAGGGTTAGGGCGTGAAACCAGCTTACTGACTGTTGCAGCGCTGATGTTTACCTGCTTTTGTTTGGTGAATTTACTCCAAAAACGCCAATTTCCTGCGATGGAGAAAGCCGCCCTTTGGTCAAGTATGCAAGAAGGCTTCCGTTTTATATGGAATACCAAAATTGTACTCTGGGCAATCTCGCTAGATTTGGTTTCAGTATTGTTTGGTGGCGTCATCGCATTACTGCCCATTTTCGCTTCAGATATTCTAAAGACAGGGCCTGAAGGCTTGGGATTGTTACGTGCTGCACCTTCGATTGGAGCACTCATCACCATGTTCTTGCTGACCCGTTTTCCTCCAACTCAACATGCATGGCGCAATATGCTTTTGGCTGTGGCAGGGTTTGGCATATTTACACTCATGTTTGCTTTTTCAAACCATATGTGGCTCTCATTGTTTGCACTGCTCATGACAGGTGCTTGTGACAGCGTTTCGGTTGTTATTCGCCAGACAATTTTACAACTCTACCCACCAGAAAATATGCGAGGCCGCGTTGCTGCAGTCAACGGTATGTTTGTCTCTAGCAGTAATGAACTTGGCGCGTTTGAATCGGGTTTGGCTGCCAAATACATGGGCACCATCACCGCAACCATTTTCGGGGGGTGCATGACTCTCGCTGTCGTCATTGTAAGCTGGATTAAAACATCTGAACTGTTTGATGTGGATGTCAATAAAAGCTCTCAGCATTAATTGCATGAGGGAAAGGAATATCTTTTCCCTCAAATCACCCAAACATGCCTAAATATAAAATATACAGACATATATAGCGCCCAGTTTTGGCAATGGTCACTATTCCCAAAAACCGCCAAAAATTTTCCCGCATCAAGCCTGCAATCAGGGTAATCGGATCACCAATAATTGGGGTCCAGCTCAATAATAATGAATAAAAACCATATTGATGGTATATCTGCTGTGCTTGTTTCAGGCGGGGTTCAGACACTGGAAACCATTTTTTATGCTTAAAATGCTCAATTTTAAGCCCTAACCACCAATTCACACATGAACCTAAAACATTACCAACACTGGCAACGAACAATAACAATACAGGATCGTGATGACCTTGCACCAGTAAAGTCATCAACACGGCTTCTGACTGTAAAGGAAGTAACGTTGCAGCCCCAAAAGCAGAGATAAACAACAACCAATAACTCATGAGACCCAAGGCGAATAAGTAAAAAACTATACGTGTATCGACAATGCTTTTTGAACCGCTGGACGGGCGTTCATACGTTGCATATAAGCTTTTACATTTGGAAACTCATCTAACTCAATACTTTGCCATTCATAACGGCATAGCCACGGGAAAATGGCCATATCTGCAATTGAGTATTCCCCTGCCACATAGTTCTGACCAATTAACTGCTTTTCAAGTACACCATATAAGCGTTTGGTTTCATTGATATAACGGTCAATTGCATAGGGAATTTTTTCTTTGGCAAAACGGTTAAAATGATGATTCTGCCCGAGCATTGGCCCCAAGCCACCCATTTGCCACATCAACCATTGTTCTACTTCAACGCGCTGCTGCTCATCCGTTGGATAAAACAATCCCGTTTTTCGTCCAAGATATTGCAAAATAGCACCAGATTCAAACACAGAGATAGGTTCACCACGCGGACCATTCTGATCAACAATTGCAGGAATTTTATTATTGGGAGAGATTTTTAGAAAGTCTGGTTGAAACTGATCATTTTCTGAGATATTAATGGGGAAAATTTGATATTCAAGTCCCATTTCTTCAAGCGCGATTGTTACTTTATGACCATTGGGTGTACCCCAATAATATACATCAATCATTCGAATTCCTTTGCTTATTTGAGTGCATCTGTTTTGGTTTGCCTGTTATATCATGTTTTTATGAAAGGTCTAAAACTATAAAACTGATAAAAATAATCAATATATCAAGATAAAAATAATTCTTAAAATCATATTATGAGAATTAAATTAATAATTACAGTCAATTAAAAGCTGATACTGTCATAAATATTACATTTATTATACTCAATTGCATCTTAACAGAATCATGATATCAACTCAGTGAAAATCGCATGAATAAAAAAAGCACCGCCAAAACTGGCGATGCTTTTTTTACGTCAAACCAAGCGATTACTTTTTCTTTTTAGGTCCAAGTAACATGCCCATTTGGCGACCTTCCATTTTTGGTGCCTGTTCAACAACACCCCATTCAGCCACGTCTGTTTCAATTTTTTGTAATTGAGCTAGACCCAGTTGTTGGTGTGCCATTTCACGACCACGGAAACGCAAGGTAATTTTAACCTTGTTACCTTCTTCCAAGAAACGGAGGATCGCACGTAGCTTAACGTTATAATCCCCAATATCAGTTCCAGGGCGCAACTTGATTTCTTTCACTTGCACTTGATGTTGTTTTTTCTTTGCATCTTTTTGCTTTTGCTTAAGATCAAACAAGTGCTTGTTGAAATCCATGATTTTACAAACAGGTGGCTCTGCATTTGCAACGATCTCAACAAGGTCAAGATCAGCATCTTCTGCAGCTCGCAATGCTTCATTTAATGAAACAATCCCTTTTTGTTCACCTTCAGCATCAATAAGCCGTACCTCTTTGGCACGAATCTCAGTGTTCAATGCTGGACGATTGCTTTTACCACCTTGTTGTTGGTTACGATCAGGCTGTTTAATCTTTCTTACTCCACAATGTACCGGCCACGTTCGGCTACGGCAGATTTCACCAAGTCAATGAAAGCATCAATTGACATAGTACCTAAATTTTTTCCTGAGCGCGTACGGACATTGACTGTACCCTCTTCAACTTCTCGGTCACCAAGAACTAAAAGGTACGGAATACGCTCCAGTGTACGTTCACGAATCTTAAAGCCGATTTTCTCATTTCTCAAGTCTGAAATGGCACGTAAACCATTTTCTTTGAGTTTCGCCACGACTTGTTGGCATGCTTCGGCTTGAGAATCAGTAATATTCATGACACAAGCCTGCACGGGTGCTAACCAAGGTGGCATGAAACCGGCATAGTGTTCAATAAGTATACCAATAAAACGCTCAAAACTGCCAAGAATTGCACGATGCAACATCACAGGTTGATCACGTTCATTGTCTTCAGTTACAAAAGACGCATCTAAACGCTCTGGCAAGTTAAAGTCACATTGGATTGTACCGCACTGCCACACACGACCTAAGCAGTCTTTCAATGAGAATTCAATTTTCGGACCATAGAATGCACCTTCACCTGGTTGCAAGTCCCAATCAAGACCTGCTGCATCCAACGCATCTGCCAAAGATTTCTCCGCCATATCCCAAAGTGCATCATCACCCACACGCTTTTCTGGGCGAGTAGAGAGTTTCATTTGCACTTCTTCAAAGCCAAAGTCTTTATATACATCTAAAGTCAGTTTAATGAAGTCAGCAACTTCTTGACCGATTTGTTCTTTGGTACAGAAAATATGCGCATCGTCTTGAGTAAAGCCACGCACACGCATAATACCGTGCAATGAACCCGATGGTTCGTTACGGTGACATGAGCCAAACTCTGCCAAGCGAATTGGTAAATCACGGTAAGATTTCAAACCTTGATTAAACACTTGAACATGACATGGGCAGTTCATCGGCTTAACGGCATAGTTACGACTTTCTGAATGAGTCGTAAACATGTTGTCCGCATAGTTTGCTGCATGACCTGATTTTTCCCACAAAGTGAAATCTACGATTTGTGGTGTTTTAATTTCAAGGTAGCCATTGTCCTGCTGAACTTTACGCATGTATTGTTCAAGCACTTGATAAATAGTCCAGCCATTTGGATGCCAGAACACCATACCAGGTGCTTCTTCTTGCATGTGGAACAAGTCCAGTGCCTTACCGATTTTACGGTGGTCACGCTTTTCCGCTTCTTCAATACGTTTAATATAAGCAGCAAGCTGTTTCTTGTCCGCCCAAGCTGTACCGTAGATACGTTGCAACTGTTCATTCTTCGCATCACCGCGCCAGTAAGCACCAGAGATTTTAGTGAGCTTGAATGATTTTAAGAATTTTGTATTTGGTACGTGTGGACCACGGCACATGTCCAAATAGTCTTGATGGTAGTACAAGCCCATTTGCGTTTCGTTTGGCATGTCCGCAATCAAGCGTAATTTGTATTCTTCACCACGTGCAGTAAATTCTGCGATCACTTCATCACGTGGAGTCATTTTTTTGATGACATCATAGTCTTGGTCGATGAGCTTTTTCATACGCTCTTCGATGGCAGCCATATCATCTAATGTAAATGGACGTGGCATCCAGATGTCATAGTAGAAACCTTCTTCAATGACAGGACCAATCACCATCTTTGCCTCTGGAAAAAGCTGCTTAACTGCGTGACCAACCAAGTGCGCACACGAGTGACGAATGATTTCGACGCCTTCTTCATCTTTAGGCGTGATAATTTGCAGCGTTGCATCTTCGGTAATTAAATCTGATGCATCAACCAAGCGGTCATTCACACGGCCTGCAACAGTGTTTTTCGCCAGTCCAGGTCCGATACTTAGAGCGACATCCATAACGGATACAGCTTGATCAAAAGCTTTTTGATCGCCATTTGGCAATGTGATAATTGGCATAAATAAATCCTTAAGGAGTGATGCCCCACACAATAGAGCATGTCACCGCGAGATTAAAATCGAGGAAAACCTCAAAATAAAAACGGTGGCTAAAAAAGTCCCCTATGATTCTACACGTCTTGTGCTATTTAAGAAACCTTTGTATTTCAATCTATAATTTTTTTAAACCATATCAATCCTCAGGCCTAAAATAAACCTCTCCAGCCAGCACACTTAAGACTAAAGCAGGGCTAATTTTTACCGCAGAATTCATCTAATGTGTATGCAAAATAGTCAAAACGATATAACAACAACACGACAGGAGCAATTGACATGGCAGTCAGTGCATACGATGAGTTACCGAAAAATGCAGCAAATTTTGTTGCACTATCACCACTGCGCTATCTAGAACGAGCGGCTCATATTTACCCGCATCAAGCCGCCATAATTCATGGGACACGGCAGATTACTTGGCGTGAAAAATATATGCGCTGTCGCCAGTTTGCCCACCAGCTCAATCAGCTCGGTATCGGGAAAAATGATACCGTTTCGGTGTTATTGCCCAATATTCCCGCAATGATTGAAGCGCACTTTGCTGTTCCCATGGCTGGTGCTGTACTCAATACACTCAATACCCGCCTCGATGCCAAAACACTGGCATTTATGCTAGACCATGCTGAAAGCAAACTATTGCTGGTTGATAGTGAATTTTCGGCACTGGCACAAGAAGCACTGGCTTTGGTTAAACATCAGGTCCTCGTGATTGATGTGCATGATGCCGAATATGATGGTGCTGCAAAGGATATTGGTTTTATTGAGTATGAAACTTGGCTCGCACAGGGAGATGCCGATTTTGAATGGCATTTACCTAACGATGAATGGGATGCAATCAGCCTCAACTACACGTCAGGCACAACAGGCAATCCCAAAGGTGTGGTTTATCATCATCGGGGGGCATACATTAATGCCGCCAGTAACATCATTGCCAGTGGCATGATTCCACGCGCCAAATATCTATGGACCCTGCCACTGTTTCACTGCAATGGCTGGTGTTTTGCATGGACAATGGCTGCCAACGGGGGCACCAATATTTGCCTGCGTAAAGTCGACACGGAACAGGTTTTTCAGCTGATTGCCCAACATAAGGTTGATTATTTCTGTGGCGCACCGATTGTGTTGTCTATGCTGATTAATACCCCTAAAGACAAACAGATCACGTTTAACCATCAAGTAGAAGTCATGGTCGCAGGTGCAGCACCACCCGCAGCGATCATTGAAGGAATGCGCAATATTGGCATTAATGTCACTCATGTCTACGGTCTGACTGAAACTTATGGCCCTTCTGCACTCTGTGCTTCACAAGCAGGCTGGAGTGAGTTATCGATTCAGGAACAAGCTCAATTGCATTCGCGTCAGGGTGTACCATACCCATTACAAGATGCCATGAAAGTGATCGATCCTGAAACTATGGAGCCCGTACCACATGATGGACATACCATGGGTGAAATCATGTTCCGTGGCAATATTGTGATGAAAGGTTATCTAAAAAACCCACACGCCACCGAAGAAGCTTTTGCTGGCGGATGGTTTCACACGGGTGATCTTGCGGTTTGTCAGCCTGATGGCTATGCCAAAATTATGGACCGTTCTAAAGACCTGATTATTTCAGGTGGAGAAAATATTTCATCTCTTGAAATTGAGGAAGTACTCTATCAGCATCCTGCTGTTTTAACTGCGGCAGTGGTTGCCAAACCCGATCCTTATTGGCAGGAAGTGCCCTGTGCTTTTATTGAAGTCAAAACAGGTCATGAACTCAGTGCAGAGCAACTGATTGAACACTGCAAACAATATCTGGCACGTTATAAATTACCAAAAGATATTGTGATGACCGAAATCCCAAAAACCTCGACAGGTAAGTTACAGAAATTTATTTTGCGAGAATGGGCAAAACAACGTGCAGAACAGCAAACAGGCTAAATTCAACACAATAAATAAGCGACCTTAAAGGTCGCTTTATTTATCTTGATTTACCCTGATCAGAGAGCAGTCCAACTTGCTGTACATAGTTCAACAACTTCTGACGTGAAACTTCAAGCTCTTCGTCCGTTGCTTCAAGTTGCTTGTCGCGGTAAATACGCAAGACATGCTGACGCAAAGTGTGTTTATCCGTTGCATTGAACTGCTTACTAAATTCATGAATCGCACTATCGCCTTGCTCAATCATACGATCAACCCAGCGTTGCAACTGTACCTGTTTTTTTACCCCTTGCTGCGGAGTTAGATACGATAAAATCAGACTTTCATCTTCATTGCGAAGCAGTTTGCCAATCCGCTGAAATTGGCGGCGGCGTGCTTCAAATGAGCTAATGGTTTGTACATCAAGCAGCGCTTCAATTAAACGTTCTTCAACAGGGAGTTGTTGAATTTGCTTAATGGATAGTGCGGCCAATCGTTCACCCAAAGCTGCCATGCGCTGTACAGCTTTCTTTTGTTCAGTTTTGCTTGCACGACCATCTAAAGATTCAAAATCTTCTTCGGTATAGCGTTGTTGCGGTTGCGGTCGTCGTGCCACGTTTAATCTGCCTCATAAAATTTTGCTGCGAAAAGTGCCAGAACTTCGTCTAAGGCTTTCTCTTCATCTGGTCCGTCTACAACAATGCGTAATGTTGTTCCCTTTCCAGCACCAAGCATTAACAATGCCATAATGTTTTTTGCATCGATCAATTTATCGCCCTTACCTACCTGAATCGAAGAGCGGAATTTGGTGGTCACTTCAATTAATTTGCCAGAGGCACGTGCATGTAAACCAAGTTTATTAATTACATCTACTGTCGTGTCAATCATGACCAATGCTTCATTTCTCTATGTAAAACTTGAATAGACCAGTTCGCCTTCAGTGCTTTTCTAAGTCTATCCACCATATAAACTGAGCGGTGCTGCCCACCCGTACATCCAATGGAGACGGTAATGTAATGTCTATGCCCTTCTGCAAAGGCAGGAAGCCATTTTGCTAAAAACTGATAAATATCACTAAACATGGCATTGGTTTGATCATTTGCCCCCAAAAATTCCTGAATCGGGGTATCCAGACCAGAGAATTTGCGTAATTCTAAATCCCAGTGCGGATTTGGCAAGTGTCTGACATCAAAAACATAGTCAGCATCAAGTGGAATGCCATGTTTATAACCAAATGATTGCAAAATCACAACCATATCTTCTGACTGTCCAAGTTTGGACAACAAGGTATGCTTTAAATCATGCACACTTTTGTCTGTAGTATCAATATTGACTGTTGCACGAAACTGCATTGGCAGCAACAGGCTTTTTTCTATTGCAATACATTCAAGCAAAGTTTTATAACGTGTTGCAAGTGGATGAGGACGGCGTGACGCACTAAAACGCGAAATCAATCCTTGATCCTGCGTGGTCAAATAAATTACATCGACCATACCATGTTTTTGTAATTGTTCAAAAACGTGATCAAATTCCTGAAAATCCGCTTGTGTACTACGAACATCTACACCAAGCGCCAATTGCTCAAGATTATTTTCATGATCCAGTTTGGCGACAATTTCGGGAAGCAGTGCCAACGGCAAATTATCAATACAGTAATAGCCCAAATCTTCGAGCACTTGTAGCGCAGAGGATTTTCCTGAACCTGATTGACCTGTGACAATTAAAATACGTTTCATGACACTGCTTTCCTCATTGCGTTTAGACAATGTTATCCAACAAATTTGACAATCAAATTATCGATTAAACGCGTTGTGCCTAATTTTGCTGCTACAAAGATCACAGTATCTTGCTTAAAGTCTGTGACCATTTGCAACGTTGGGCTACGCGCCTCAACATAATCAACGACAAAACCTGCATGCGTAAGTTGTGTTTTTATCTCAGCCAAAATGGCATCCAAACTCACGCCCTCTAGCAAAGCCTTTTCAGCATGTTTCAAACTTTGATAAATCGTTGGTGCAATTGCACGTTGCTCAGGGGTCAAATAACCATTACGTGAGCTAAGTGCCAAACCATCAGCAGCACGTGTGATAGGCACGCCAATCACTTCGATCGGGAAACTTAAATCTTGCACCAACTGACGAATAACCGCCAACTGCTGAAAGTCTTTTTGCCCAAAAAATGCCAAGCTGGGTTGAACAATATTAAATAACTTGCTAACTACAACCGCAACACCATCAAAGTGTCCTGGGCGCGATGCACCACACAAATCAGCAGTAATCCCTGAGACACTAATGTTCGTTAAAAATGGCTGCTTGCCATACATTTGCTCCACACTCGGTGCAAAAACAATATCGCAACCTACATCAGCAACTAACTGGCTGTCTTTGTCTAAAGTTCGTGGGTAATTATCAAAATCTTCGTTCGGTCCAAACTGAATTGGATTCACAAAAACACTGACCACAACAACATCACACAATTTTTTCGCTTCGCGAACTAAATTGAGATGCCCTTCATGCAAATTCCCCATGGTTGGGACAAATCCAATGCGTTTTTTTGCAGTACGTGCTGGACTAAGCGCTGCATTTAACCCCTGAATGGTCGTTTCAGTTTTCATGATTACAACTCAACTTGGAAAGTATGTTCAATATTTGGGAAGCTTTGCTCTAGCACCGCTTGATGATAGGCTTTCAGAGCATTGACAATAGCATGTTCACCTGACTGCTCTGCCATAAAGTTACGCACAAATTTGGCAACTTTCCCAAAAGTTAATCCTAACATGTCTTGTACAACAAGCACTTGCCCATCTGTGTCTTTTCCAGCACCAATCCCAATCACAGGAATATGAGGGAACAGTTCAGTGACTTCTTTGCCTAACTGTGCAGGCACACATTCTAAGAGCAACATGGCAGCGCCCGCTTCAACCAAAGCGCGACAATCTTCAATCAATTGATCGGCTGCATCACGAGTTTTCGCTTGTAGTTTATAACCACCAAAGACATGCACTGACTGCGGGGTGAGTCCCAGATGCATACACACTGGAATACCGTTACGGGTTAAGTTTTTGACCGTATCTGCAAGCCACGCACCACCTTCAATTTTGACCATCTGTGCGCCAGCCTGCATCACCATTCTGGAGTTTTGCAGTGCGTCATTCAGTGTGGCATAACTCATAAAAGGCAAATCTGTCATGAGAAAAGCGTGCTGGTTAGCACGGCGCACTGCTGCTGTATGATATGCCATATCTGCAACTGTCACAGGTAAAGTCGAATCGTGCCCCTGAATGGTCATTCCTAAGGAATCTCCAATCAAAATGCTATCAATTCCTGCAACTTGCATTGCTTTTGCCATACTGGCGTCATAGCAAGTCAAGCAAGAAAACTTTTTACCTTGTGCTTTCAATTGTCTTAAATCATGGAGACTAATCATTCAGCGTCCTCTTGTTCATCCTGAGGTTGATTCTGCTGTGACACATCAGCCCAATTGCGGTTCAGCATCGGGGTTAAGATGGATGTCTGAACAATATCGAGCTGTTTCAGTGACTGCGAATCAACAGTTAACTCTACATCTAAGTCTAATAGTGGGATCACCACAAAATCGCGCAATAACAGCCCCACATGCGGTACAGTGAGGCGTTCATGTTGAATTTTCTCTTGACCATATAACAGTAGATCTAAATCTAAAGTACGCTCACCCCAGCGACGTAAACGCACTCGACCAGCATCCTGTTCAAATTGCTGTAATTGATCCAATAACGCAAGTGGTGCCAAATCGGTTTTCAACTCAGCAACTGCATTCAAATAATCGGGTTGGTCTTGTGGCCCCATTGGTGGGCTACTGTACAACTGCGAGACTCGAACATCACCTAAAGTTCGCAGTTTTGCGATGGCTTCTTGCAAAATATGCAGGGAATCACCCAAGTTGCTGCCCAAACCGATATAACTGGTTACTGTCATTGTGTTGGCCCAAAAATCACTTGGCTTAAATCACGCTGTACCCGTTTGCGTTTTAAAATCGGATGGTTCGCATCAACACCATTAGCATTACCTGCGGCTGTATTTGCAGCTGAATGGGCTGGCGCTTGTGCGGACTTGTTACGTGAACGGCGACTGCGCGTTGGTGCTGCTTCTGCAACCAAAGGTGTAATTGCAGTATCAACTTCTACAACCTCTACATCTTCTGTACGCGGTTTACGGCGGGTCTTGGCACGTTGGCGATTGTACTGGGAAATAGCCACTTCTTTTTGGTCTGTGGTCATATCCTGATAGGCTTCCCACCACTGCCCCATACCTTGCGTAGTATCATCACCTGATTTTTCACGCAACAATAAAAAGTCAAAGCCTGCACGGAAACGCGCATGCCCTGCTAAACTTTCAATTTGTTGTGGTTTTGGACTCAACAAACGTGTTTGCATTTCCCAGACTTCACGAATAAAAGTTTCAGCAAAACGTGGAATAATGGTACGCGTTGACTGGCGTTTAAGTACATCTAAACCTGCTTGTGCGCGGGCCTCAGCTGCAACTACACCTTTTGCCAAATAAAACTCAGTACGTTCCTGAAAGTTGCGCCAAAGCAACACGGCATAGAAAAATGCAGGGTTAATGGTTTTGCCAATCTGTATACGCTGATCGGTATTTTTTGCGGCTAAGGCAATAAACTCTGTCACATCTGTGCTGACTTCAGCAAACAACTGTTTCCATAAACCAAATTCGATCAGTAATGGTAAAACACGTTGCAAATGTCCCATGGTAAAGAGTTTTTGCGATTCATCATATAAACGGTGCGGAGAAATGTCGCGTAATAACTGCGTCATTTCAGGGGTAAACACGTCCAAGATTTCAGGTGCAATGCTAAAATTGAGTTTGGCCGCAAAGCGTAATGTACGCAACATTCGTACAGGATCTTCTTCAAAGCGTAGCTTTGGTTCACCCAATAAGCGCAAAGTTTTACTTTTTACATCTTCAATGGCATGGCAAAAATCTAAAATCACACCCTGACGTGGCTGATAGTACATCGCATTAATGGAGAAATCACGACGAACAAAATCTTGTTCGATGGTTCCCCAATTGTTATCACGTAGGATCATGCCAAGTGCACTGGTGACTGCTTTTTTCGGTGGTGCACGAAAGGTTGCAACTTCTATGAGGTCTCGCCCAACATAGACATGTGCCAACTCAAAACGTCGTCCAATAATTCGGCAACGACGCCCAAACACTTCTTTGACTTGCGCTGGTGTAGCGTTCGTTACCGCATCAAAATCTTTCGGATGTAGCCCGAGCATCAAGTCCCGAACACCGCCACCAACGATATATGCCTGATAACCTGCTTTGGTGAGAGCATCAATAACTTCTAATATAGAAGGAGGTAATTGTTTGATGGATAAACCATATTTTGACGCGCGTAAGGTATGCAAAAGACGCTTTCTCCTACGTCTGGAGTTAAAATTTTCAATCGTTGCTAATCATAGAGCATAGACCAATAAAGGGCAATTTGATTCTTCATTCAGGCAAACATGAATTTGCCGTTGAATCTGTGGCTTTTTTCAGCAGTTATAACAGCAAAAATGCACGGTTTTTCTCAAATAGCTTATCCCCGATTCCCTTGACATTTTTAAGTTCATCAATGCTTTTGAATTTGCCATTTTTCTGACGATATTCAACAATTGCCTGCGCTTTCTTTGCACCCACACCTGTGAGTTTATTCTGTAACTCCACTGCCGAGGCTTGGTTGAGACTCACCTGATGCGCCCCACGTGCAGTCTGCGGAGTCTGACTCTGATATTGTACCTGTTGCTGCTGTTTCCATTGCATATAACGCTGGTCATAGCTTTGTGTATTGTTATCTGCCCATGCTGAGCACGCCAAACCAAAACTCAAAATTAATGAACTTAAAGTTTTTTTCATATTTTAACTCATGATGATGTTTGTTGTTTTGCTTGCTCCCACAGCTGATCCATCTCACTAAGACTCATGTCGTGTACCGAACGATCTTGTTGCCGAGCCTGATCTTCTATAAAAGCAAATCGTGTTCTAAATTTATGAATCGTTGAGAGTAAAGCGATTTCTCCCGAGAGTTCTAGTTTACGGCCAACATTAATCAATGAAAATAAACAATCACCAAATTCTGCCTGTATTTCATCAGGATTATTTTGCTGAATGGCTTGTTCCAGTTCGCTAATTTCTTCATGGACTTTACTTAGCGCATCTTGAGTCGTCGCAAAATCAAAACCAATTTTTGCTGCCTTTTTTTGAATCTGCTCTGCCTGAGAAATGGCAGGTCCATGCTTAATATCACTCAAATATGACTGGGTTTGTCCCTGTTTTTCTTGTTGTTTAATTTTCTGCCAAAGCTCTGAGACTTGTTCAGGGCTTAAATTGGCATATTGTTCTGCCTGAAATACATGCGGATGGCGACGAATCAGTTTATCGATGATCGCCTGTACGACATCATCAAAGTTAAATGCCTGCTGCTCAGCATACATTTGCGACTGAAACACGACTTGCAACAACAGATCGCCCAACTCATTACGAATCTCATCAATTGAACCCTGACGAATTGCATCTTCCACTTCATAAGCTTCTTCAATCGCATAACGTGTCAGGCTTTGCGGCGTCTGCGCACGATCCCACGGACACTGCTCACGTAGTTGCTGCATGATCTTCAATAGCTGTTCAATTGGCATGTTACCCTCTCAAAATAAAAAATTTTGCCAAGAAAAAAGCCAACAATCATGTTGGCTTTTTTGTATGAATTGGATCTTAGTTACCCTGTACCAAACGACGTGCGCTAATAATACCTGGCTGTTGCTCTAAACGTGCCAACAAGCGGGATAACTGCGACAGACCTTTCACTTCAATCAACAACTTCATATTGGCAATACCATCCGCTTCAGAAATAGTATTCACCTGACGAATGTTAATCTGATCAGCAAAAATCACCTGAGTCAAATCACGCAATAGACCACGGCGGTCATAAGCTTCGATCACAATCTGAACGCTCTGACCACGAGTTGGTTGCAATTCCCAATCGGCATCGACTGCACGTTCTGGTTCCTGAGCAATCATACGAACGTAGTCTAAGCATTGTAGTTTGTGAATGCTAACACCGCGATTCAGCGTAATGTAACCGCCAATCGGCTCACCATGTACAGGCTGACAACATTGGGCAATATGCAATTCGACATTATCCAGACCGTCAATCAATATACCATGTGCTGACAAGGTGTGGCTGGCGCGTGGATTCAGAGCAGGTTTTAACACCAGTTCAGGTTCATCCTGATCCAGTTTCATGTGGCGATTGACCTGATTCATCAACGCATGCAGGCTAATGTCACCACTGACCAAACCGATCAGAATATCATCACCCGTTTTGACATTAAAATGACCACAATATTCATTTAAATCAATACTTTTTGGATGAATTGCCAAACGCTGCAATTCTTTGGTGAGCAGCTCACGCCCTACTTCCAAGTTTTTGCTGCGGTCTTGCTGTCTAAACCAGTGGCGCAACTTGTCACGCGCACGTGCAGTCTTAATATATCCTAAAGAACTGACCAACCAATCGCGATTTGGGTCACGGTCTTTTTTGGTCAGAATTTCAACCTGTTCCCCTGTTTTAAGGGTATAAGTCAACGGAACATAACGCTGATTGACTCGCGCTGCATAGCAGTGGTTACCTACCTGTGTATGCACATGGTAAGCAAAGTCGAGTACAGTCGAACCACGCGGCAACTCTTTAATGTCGCCATCACGGCTAAAGACATAGATTTTCTCAAAGTCTTCAAAATCTTGTAACTTATCAAAATCATCTTCATCTTTAGGATGCGCACTGGTTTCATTGCGTTCCTGATAATGCTCGAGTACAGCACGCAATGAATGCAAACGGTGATTAAACGAGAAATCGGTATTTTTCGCACCTTCTTTATAGTTGAAGTGCGAACAAACCCCAAGCTCAGCTTCGTTATGCATTTCCAAAGTACGGATTTGCACTTCCAGTGATTTATTTTCTGCAATCACGGCGGTGTGCAAAGAACGATAACCATTGGCTTTAGGATTGGTAATATAGTCATCAAACTGATGCGGAATATGCCGCCAGATTTGATGAACAATTCCCAGAACGTGATAACATTCAGGCACATCCTTGACCAGCACTCGCAATGCACGAATATCATAAAGCTGATCAAAGCTGAGGTTTTTACTTTTCATTTTGCGGTAAATCGAGTAAATATGTTTAACTCGACCTGTAATTTCCGCTTCAATATCATGGCTTGCCAACTCAGTTTTCAGTTTATTAATCACAAACTGAATATACTGTTCACGCTCTAAACGCTTTTCATTGAGCAATGTAGCGATTTCTTTATAGCGATCTGGCGCTAAAAAGCGAAAGGCTAAATCTTCGAGTTCCCATTTTAACTGGGCAATCCCGAGACGGTGTGCCAGTGGTGCGTAAATGGTTAAAATCTCACGCGCTACCCGTTCCTGACGTTCTTTGGGTGATTTACCCAGCTCACGCAGCTCGTAGGTTCGTTCGGCAAGTTTAATCAGCACCACACGAACATCTTCGGTAACCGAAATTAGCATTTTATAAATGCCTGTCAAATGTTCGCGCTGGTTATTATTAAAGTGGTCTTCTAAGCGTTTGTTTTTTTCGATCAGCTCAGAAAGTTTCCCCATGGACAATGCACCCTTGACCAAGCTGAGTACACCTTCACCATAGCGCTGTAGTACTTCATCAAGCGTGGTCACACCTTCACGCACACTTCGATAGAGTACAGCAGCAATCAGCGTATTTTCATCGACATGCAAATGCGCCAAAATATTTGCCATCCCGATCCCTGTGGCAAAGGTATTACTACGGTGACTTACCGTAGTTTCTAGTTCTTTTTGTAAAGTTAGCCTTGCAACCTGCTCCAATTGGGTCAGTTTCGCCCCATCCAAATGGTGACGTACGCGCTCTAGCCAGTCCGCTAAATCATTTTGCGCTTGTTGGGCATGTTCGACAGTCGTTTCTTCTGACAACTGAGTGAGTCGTTCAGGTAACTGCTCACGTACTGTGACCATACCTATCTCCTTTTATTGTGTCATTCATTATCGTCGTTCATCAAATCTACTTTCTCAAACAAGGTAATCGACTCGACATGACCTGTGTGAGTAAACATATCCATGACGCCTGCTTTTTTCAGTTGATATCCCTGTTGTATAAGGATACCAGCATCACGGGCAAGCGTGGCAGGATTGCAAGAGACATAAACAATTCGTTTTGCATTAAAATTGGAAATATAATGCATCACTTGCTCTGCCCCTGAACGAGGAGGATCAATTAATAATGCATCAAATCCTTGTTTCGCCCAAGCTTGCTGTGAAAAGTCTTTTGTTAAATCATGTGAATAAAAACGTAACTGCATCAACCCATTATGCAATGCGTTTTCTGTACCACGCTGAACCATGTCCTCACTGCCTTCCACAGCGACCACCTGACCAGTTTGACCTACACAACGTGCCAGTGGTAGAGAGAAATTCCCCAAGCCACAGAATAAATCCAGCACACGCTCACCTTGCTGCAACTCAAGCAATTCACATGCCAATTCTACCATTTGCGCGTTCACTGTCGCATTTACTTGCGTAAAATCTGACGGCGCAAACGCAAAATCGACATCAAAAGCGTCTAAACGATAATGCAAACGCATTGGCTGTGCCGCATCGACCCGATGAATACTGTCAATACCTTCGGGCTGCAAATACAGTTGCCAATTTTTCTGCTGGACAAAATCTAGAAGTTTTTGAACATCTGGTTGAATTAAAGCTTTGGTATGACGTAATAATAATGCAATTTCATCATCTCCCATTGCCAATTCTATATGACCAATATCGGCTTTGCCTTTTAGACTTTCGAGTAATTTTTTCAGTTCAGGCAAAGACTGGTCGAGTTTTTGATCAAGTACGGGACAATGTTGTATATCAATTAAACGATTGCTTTGGCGCTCACGAAAACCCATCACCAATTGCTGCGTTTTTGGAATATAACGCACGCCTATACGCGCACGGCGGCGGTAGTCACTGCGCTGTGAGCGAATGGGTTCAAGCCAAGATTCAGGTTCAATCCCCGCAAAATGCTGTAAATGCGATGCCAGCACCTGTTGTTTAAAACGAATCTGCTCATCAGGATGCATGTGCTGTAAGTTACAGCCGCCACAATGCTGAAAATGCGGGCAAATAGGTGTGATACGCTGTTCAGAAGGCTCAGATACCAATTCAAGCGTATCGGCTTCTTCTAAGCGCTTGGCTTGATGGGTAATTTTTGCCTTGACCTGTTCATGAGGTAAAGCAAACTGAATAAATACTTTCTTGCCATGCTTGTGTGCTGGATGTCCTAACTGCACATCATAATGGGCAATCCCTCGTCCCTCGTGCGATAAAGATTCCACTTGAAAAGTGTAGACTTCCGAAGAAGCGCTGCGAGTTTGGGTGTGCTGTTTCAAAAACAAAAACCTAATCTTGAACTGGGAAAAAATCAGAAGTAAATGGCGTACGCTGGGCAGTTTTCTGCCATTGTGCCAAGAATTCCTGCTGTTGGGGCTGAGTTGCCAAATACTGAATCGTCGCGTTCACTAACTGGCGATGATCTTCTGCCAATAACTGCCCTTTGAGCAGCATCCAGCGCAAATAAATCAGCCATGTGTTTAACACATCACCTTCACAATACTGGGTCAACTCTGCCCATGCCTGCTGGCGAACTTGTTCAGGCACCAAATAACCCGCACCTTGACGTTTACCAGGAAAACCCAGCAACTGCGCAATATCGTCGAGTTTCTGGAAGTTACGACCATTAAACATCGCCATCACATCCATCAAATCGACATGTTGATGATGATAACGGTTTTGGTAATTATTAAAGCGCTTTTGACTGTCGATTTCACCTTGATCAAACAACGCAGGCGCCGACAAGCCATGATACATGGTACGAAACAGAATCACAGGTAAATCAAACTGTGAACCATTCCAACTCACCAAAACAGGGTGACGTTTTTCAAAAATCGACAGGAATTTCTGCAACATACTGGCTTCAGAATCATGCTCTCGATTAAACGAAAACAGCTTTAAACCTTTTTCATCGAACCATAACCCTGAAATACACACGATTTCATGCAATGGAATCCGCTGAAAATCACTGCCATGTTCTTGGCGGCGCAATTTGTTTAAAGCCTGTTGCAGATCATCTTGCGACAAATCATGCAACTGATACAAATGCGCTCCCGCATTTAAATCGGTAATGGTTTCAATATCGAATACTAAAACGGGTAAGCGCATGCAAACTCTCTATTCTTGATCTTCTACAGAAAACAACCCTGTAGACAGGTAACGGTCGCCGCGATCACAGATAATGCACACAATGACCGCATCAGGTTGTTCTGCTGCTATTTTTAATGATGCCCACACCGCACCACCCGATGATGTTCCTGCACTAATGCCTTCAACCCGCGCAAGTTTACGCATGGTTTTTTCAGCTTCAATTTGTGGAATATCAATAATACGGTCAATGCGTGAAGGATCGAAAATTGTAGGTAAGTATTCTTTAGGCCAACGGCGAATCCCTGCAATGCTTGAACCTTCTTCAGGTTGTAAACCGACAATCTGAATATCAGGGTTTTGCTCTTTTAAATATTTTGACACACCCATAATGGTGCCAGTCGTGCCCATTGCACTGACAAAATGCGTGATTTTTCCAGCAGTTTGTTGCCAGATTTCAGGGCCAGTCGTAAGGTAATGGGCTTCTGGGTTGTCAAGGTTACCAAACTGGTTCAAGACTAGACCTTCACCACGTTCCTGCATCTGCATTGCCAGGTCACGCGCGCCTTCCATCCCCTGTTGCTGGGTCACTTCAATCAGCTCAGCACCATAAGCCAGCATCGCATCTTTACGCTCTTGGCTCATACTATTTGGCATGATGAGCTTCATTTTATAGCCACGCATGGCAGCAACCATAGCAAGCGCAATGCCTGTGTTGCCACTGGTCGCTTCAATCAAAGTATCGCCTGCTTTGATTTGCCCACGTTTTTCTGCCTGCATAATCATATTGTAAGCAGGGCGATCCTTCACTGAACCAGCGGGATTATTACCTTCCAGTTTCGCAAGTACCGTGGCGTTGGTATGACAGGCTAAACGCTGTAAACGAACCAATGGGGTTTTGCCAACGTAATGATCTAACAAGAATTCATCTGCGAAAAAGTCTGGATTGTAATTACTCATAATATGTACCTAGATCGAGGTGGGCATATTGTATGAAAAAATACTCCTTACTGCACTCATTTCGCCATTTTTTCTGAAAATCATGAAAGCCATAACAGCTTAGGCAAAGCATGTTAATATGCCGAGGTTGGGGAATAAATTGCATTGGTTATGGCAAAACTGAAAAAATCTTTATTACAACGGCTGCAACTTAATCATGCTTACGGGCAATTGGTTGCGCTTATTTTTATTCCAATTGCCATTATTGCTGCAGTTGGCAGTATTTTAGTCATTCAAGAAACATCGGCATCGGCACGCAGTCAACAGCGTCATGTTGCGATTGCCATCTTGTCACGCTACCAAAAAACTGCCGAACTACTCACCTATGCCGTTGAAAAAAAACCACAAATACAACCACAAGCGCGCAATATCTTAATGCGCATGCTCAATGAGCCTTACTTGCAACGTGCAGCCCTGTTACAGGCAGATGGTAAAACGCTACTCAGCATAGGCTATCAGCCTCAGTTGACCTGGCCGAAAATCACCACCAATAGCGGTTTCATTGGCCCTGTGCATTTCCATCACAACACTATCTATGCTGCCAAAGTTTCTCCAGCAGGCGCACAGCCCGCATGGCTGGTGATTGAACTGGACAATAAACCCTTAGAAATCGCACATTATCGCGTGATTACGGTTCTGTTAATTACGGTATTTATCACATTATTATTGTTAATGATGTGTCTAAATTTCTATTCGCGCCGCTGGATTGCGCCACTGTATGAAATACGGATGCAACTACAACGTTTAAATGCGGACAATCTCGATCAACCTGTTGCCATTAACAGTAGTGGTGAATTGCGTTCACTGCAAAAAGACCTTGCCAACATGCTCAAGCGTCTGCACTACAGCTTTTTAGAGTTGCGTGAACACACCGAGCAAACTGAAGATGACTTACGTCGCACGCTCGACACGCTCGAAGTACAAAACATTACTTATCGCCAAGCACGCGACCAAGCCGTTTCCGCCAACCAGTCCAAATCGGTGTTTTTAGCCAATATCAGTCATGAATTGCGTACTCCGCTAAACAGTATTGATGGTTTTATTCATTTGATGTTACGTCAAAATAACCTCAGCAATGAACAAAACCTGTATCTGCAAACCATCCGAAAATCTTCTGCGCACCTACTGGCGCTAATTAACGATGTTCTGGATTTTTCTAAAATTGATGCGGGAAAACTTGAGTTAGAAACGGCACCTTTTGAACTTGAAAGTGCCATGTTTGATGTCATGGACATGCTCTCGCCTTTGGCATCGCAAAAAAATATCAACATTGCCTTTTATTTCGGTAACGACTTGCCAGATGAAGTCATTGGCGATGTGCTGCGCTTTAAGCAAATTCTGACCAACCTGATTTCCAACGCGATCAAGTTCACCCCTGAAGGTGAAATTATTGTGCGTGCGCGGATGGAACATGACGACTTCGGCGAATGCATCATTCATTTTAGTGTGCAAGACAGCGGTATTGGGGTCAGTGGCAATGACCGTAAAAAACTGTTTGAATCATTCTCGCAAGGCGATGCATCTGTGACCCGCCAATTTGGTGGTACAGGCTTAGGCTTAGCCATTTCCAAACAACTGGTGCATTTGATGCACGGTCAGATTGGCTTTGAAGATAACCAAGAGCGCGCGCCTACTGAAAAAGGTTCGACCTTCTGGTTTACGGCCAAATTTAAAGTGGATGATGAACAGGAAGCACCTCATTTTGACTTTAGCCATGTGCATGTGGTGTCGTTTTTGTCGCACCCAGCCACTGCCAATATTTTCCGTCATTACTTAGAAAATTATCACACTAATCATACCGAAGCTTTTTCACTGCTAGATTTGTTTAGCCGCCTGCATCATTTGCCTGCGGATGAATACACGTGGGTGGTGGTCGATCATGGTGGTGATACGCATGCATTACTAAAAGAAATCCGTACCCGTTATCAGGGGCATTTAGCGGTTTATGGCTATCAGATGTCGTTAGAACCGAACATTCTGAGTGAATTCCGCGCTACACCACTGTATCAGCCACTCAGTCGTAGCGCATTGCTTCAACTTTTAAACAACCAGATCAATTTTGAAGAAGAAGATAAAGAATCTTTCGATGGTCAGGGCTTGCATGTCTTGGCAGTAGATGATCATTTGCCTAACCTGATTGTGCTTGAAGCGTTACTGGGTGAACTTAATGTGACCACCACCAAAGCACTCAGCGGGCAAGATGCGCTCAATCTGATTCAGCAGCGTCTGGATAAAAAACAAAAACCATTTGACTTGATCTTCATGGATATTCAAATGCCTGTCATGTCTGGGATTGATACCACGCGGGCAATTCGCTCACTGGAATCCACGCTTGAAAATGTACGCTTCCCGATCATTGCCCTGACTGCTCATGCTCTTGCCGATGAAAAGCAAAAACTGCTCGCTGTCGGTATGGACGACTACGTGTCAAAACCGATTCAGATCGAGCAACTGATTCAGATTTTAACTCAACACACCAGTCAGCATTTTGCAGAAGGCAACAATAAACCTGCGCACAATACCACGCTTGATCATCTTGATCCTGAGATTCTGGACTGGCAGCAAAGTGTACAACTGGCAGCCAACAAAGAAGATCTGGCGCTGGATTTACTACAAATGCTGGTGGACAGTTTTAAAACTGAGCTGAATGAAATGCAACAACTAATTGAAATGGAAGACTTTCCACAATTAGAGCATGTATTACATCGTTTGTATGGTGCGACTCGCTATGTAGGGGTCCCAAAACTTCAGCAGGTTTCAGGCGAATTTGAACAGTTTGTTTCAATTTTACGTAAAGAGCGCCGCGTTGCTGATGAGGCATTTATTCAGGAAACCATTAAACACTTTGATGAGCTTACCCTGATCATTAGTCAGACTGAACATGCAGCACTAAGCATTCTGCATACATAAATGACTCGGCTGTCAATTTACCGAGTGTGCAGCTCTGCTACACTCAACGTAAATTGACCTCAGGATGAAGCCAAACATGTCTCTACTACGTATAGAAAACAACAATAATATTGTCACGGTGTATTTGAACCGCCCTGAAAAACGCAATGCGATGAGTTTTGCCTTACTCAAAGAGCTTTATAAAACAGGGCAACGCCTGCGTCGAGATCGCAACATACGGGCAGTGATTTTGACAGGTGAAGCACAGGTATTTAGTGCAGGCATTGACCTGAGCGATTTAAACTCCCCCCAACAACGCGCTTTTGCCTTGTGGGAGCTGATAAAACCCCAACAAAGCCTGTTTCAAAAAGCCTTTTTGGTGTGGCAACAGTTGCCTGTGCCTGTGATTGCTGCGCTTGAGGGTTACTGTTTTGGCGCTGGCATGCAGTTAGCACTGGCTGCGGATATTCGGATTAGCCATCCTGATACTCAATTTTCAATTATGGAAAGCCGTTGGGGGCTAGTGCCTGATATGGGGCTGAGCCAATCTCTAAAAGGCTTGGTTGGCATTGACCTCGCCAAAGAGCTGACCTTTACCGCACGCACTTTTGATGCCAGTTATGCCCAACAAATTGGGTTAGTCAGCCATCTGGATACATCTCCTTTACAATATGCAGAAGCATTGGCACAAGAAATTGCCCTGCGCTCTCCAGATGCAGTCATGGCAGCCAAAGCTGTACTCAACAGCATGCTGCATCAACCTGTAAAAACAGCATTGCGCCTCGAAAAAATTTGGCAACTCAAGCTCATTCTTGGTAAAAATAGTCGACTGGCTAGACTGAAAGATAAAACACCTGAGATCAAGTATCTCAAACGCCAATATCAAGACTAAATATAGAGAACAAACAATGACTGGATGTCCACAAAAAATTGCATTTCTAGGTATGGGACTGATGGGTAGCCGCATGGCAAGCCGATTACTCTCTGCCAATTTTCAGGTCGCAGTTTGGAATCGTAGTCCTGCTGCCTGTACAGAACTACTTGAACAAGGTGCAAGTTTGCTCAGACTCAAGCAAATTGCCGAATACCCTGTCATTTTACTTTGCCTTGCCGATGATACTGCGGTCGAGCATGTATTTGAGCAAATGCAGCCCTATTTGCAAGCAGGTCAAATTATTGTGGATTTCTCCAGCCTATCGGTCAACAAAACCATTGAACTGGCACAACTTGCCGCACAGCAACAAATCAGCTGGATTGATTCCCCAGTTTCTGGCGGTACGTTGGGTGCAGAACAAGGTAGTTTGGTCATTTTTGCGGGTGGTGATGCAGAATTAATTCAACAATTACAGCCAGTTTATGCGCCACTTTCGCAGCGAGTGACACGCATGGGCGGCACAGGAACTGGACAAGCCACCAAAATCTGTAACCAGCTTATTGTTGCTGCCAATAGTACCTTGATTGCTGAAGCTGTCGCACTGGCAGCCCAAGCTGGGGTCGATGCCCGCTTACTCGCCCCTGCACTTACCAATGGGTTTGCCGACTCCAAACCCTTTCAAATTTTAGCGCCACGTATGGCAACAGCGCAGTATCAACCTGTACAATGGAAAGTACAGACTTTAAGCAAAGATCTGCAAAATGCCGTATCTTTAGCAAACCAATACCAATTAGATATTCCTGTTGCACAACGTGCCTTAGAGCAACTCAAAGACCATCAACAACATGGTTATGCCGAGCAGGATTTATCAACCATCATTGAGCAGGTGCGACATCCTGCCACCACGGAGGGCTAAAACATGAGTAAACTGGCTGTTAATTTGTCCATGATTTTTACTGAAGTCCCTCTGATTGAGCGTTTTGCACTGGCTCGAAAACACGGCTTTGATCATGTGGAAATTCAATTCCCTTATGAACTTAGTGTCGAGCAAATTCGCACACAACTCGAACAACACCAACTGTCTTTATGCCTGATCAATGCTCCTGCTGGAGACCTCATGCAGGGCGGACTTGGACTGGCGGGAATTCCAGGTCGTGAACGTGAATTTTTTCATGGGATACAGCAAGCTGCACGCTATGCCACCTTACTTAATGTGCCAAGCGTCAATATTCTCTCAGGCAAACAACCTTACGATGCCGACCTGTTACCCTGTCTTGAAGTTTTATCGAAAAATCTCAAACTGGCTTGTCACGTTTTGACAGACTACCATGTGCAACCTGTGTTTGAAATGGTCAATGGCACAGATATGCCGCGCTTTCTGATTCAGAACATTGCTCAGGCTCAGGATATGCTGGATGCAGTGAATAACCCTGCACTGAAAATGCAGTATGACTGTTATCACATGGCAATGATGGGCGAAGATGTGCTTGAAGGCTTACAGGAAAATATTGCCCAAATCGGACATATTCAGTTTGCAGACTGCCCAAACCGTCATGAACCAAATACAGGCTCAATTGCCTATGACAAAATCTTTTACTGGCTGAAACACAGCTCGTATCAGGGTTACATTGCTGCTGAATATAAACCGAGCAATCATTCTGAACAAAGCTTTGCATGGAAAACACAATTTTTTGCAAATATATCCTGAGCATTTCGCGACAAAATTTGAATTTTTCTCGTAAAAAGGCTATAGTTCACAGTGAGTAATTGTCAGGACAAATATACCTCTTATGAATTTAGAACCATCGCCCGGCGCTTCTAATTCTCACAACCACTCTGTGGTAGATACACAAACTCAAACTGTGAGCGCTTGCCTGAAGGTCATCCGAAATGCCCTTCAAGATGTTAAAGCCAAAGATATTATTGAACTTGATGTCAGCAGCATCAGCAATGTCGCAGATGCGATTGTGATTGCTAGCGGTACATCAACTCGCCATGTAAAAGCCCTTGCAGACAATGTCGCAGAAGAAGCCCGCAAAGCAGGCTTCCGCCCAATCGGAATCGAAGGCGAACGCGATGCTGAATGGATCTTAATTGATCTCGGCTATGTTGTGGTACATGTCATGCTTCCAACAGCACGTAAATTCTATGATTTAGAAAGCTTATGGCGCGTGCCCGATGCGTCAGTAGCATAAAAATAAATAAAAAGCGACTCACTTGAGTCGCTTTTTTATGCACTCTAGAATTTAAAGCGCAGATTTAAATTAACCTGACGCTCATCTCCTACAGCCACGACATAGTTGCTTACACCACCTGCATAGTATTCAGTGTTAAAGATATTTTTTGCATTAACACTGGCTTGCCAGTTGCGCGCCTTATATCCCAGCTCAGCATCGAACAATGCATAACCAGGAATGGTGTAATTATATTTATAGCTGGTTTTCTTCGACTCGCTACGCAAACCACCACCAATAAACCAACCCTGCAACGCCCCTTGGTTAAATTCATAACGGGTAGACAGGTTAAACATTTGCTTTGACACATTGTTTAAGCGCCCACCAATATAACTGGTCGTCTCACTGTCCACAATACGGGCTGTTGGCAAATAAGTATAGTTCGCACTGATCACCCAGTTCGGTAACACTCGTGCAGTCAACTCAGTTTCAATCCCTTGAGTATTTTCCTCACCTGTCTGGTAATTATCGCCATTGGCATCACTTGAGACCACATTAAAGCGAGTCAAATCAAACCATGCCAAACTGGCTTGCAAGCGCCGATCAAGTGCCTGAAATTTAAAGCCGACTTCATACTGTTTGGCTTTTTCAGGATCAAAGACATTACCATTTGCATCTACATCGGTCACAGGCAAGAAAGAAGTCGAATAACTCACATATGGAGAAACCCAGTCATTCAAGGTATAAAGCCCTGCGATGCTGCCAGAAAATGCCTGACTGTTTTTACTATCATTTGAGCCATCATAATGACTTTTTGCATCGACCGATGCCCAGTCATGACGCAAGCCCAGATTCACATTAAATTGATCCGTCACATCAATCTGGTCTCTAAAATACAGTCCCATAGTTTTTAGCGTGGTCTCAACACTGTCACTGCGTAATGTCTTGGTCGCACACCAATCTTTACTGGTATAACTTGGTGTATAAATATTTAAAGACGTAATGCTACAGTTATAGTTCCAGAGATCACGTGTGTCATGCATGGCATCTAGCCCAAGCATAATATGATGCTGCATGTTGGCGATATCGAAAGTCTTGGCAATATTGTTATCAATACTCACATTCAGATCATCATATTGCTGATCACGCCCTTGACGGGTAATGCTGCTACTCGTTGCAGTCGATTTACTGATAAAGACCACCTGACCATCTAAACGTGATTTTTGGACGGCAAAGTTCTGTTTAAATGTCCAGTCATTATCAAAAACATGCTTAAAGTTATAACCAACACGATACGTATCAGAAATATAGGGATCCATACTCGGTTCACCAATAAATAGATGGCGGCTGACCTCACCATTACTGTTTGGCAAAATGCTGCCATAGACAGGCAAACCTTGCTGGCGCACATATTCTTTATGGCTATAGCTAGTGATCACTGACAAATTGGTTTGTGGGCCTAAATCAAAATTGTAAGAAGGCGAAATATAGAAATTTTTAAAATAAACATGATCGGTTGGATCATCCTGATCGGAATACGTGGCATTTAAACGCCATGCTGCCTTGTCCGAACCCTCTACGGTATGATTGGTATCAAAACCAACTTGACGCAGATTATTGCTACCATAGCGCAGATCTACCTGATCAAAATTATCTTTGACAGGTCGCTTGGTCACCAGATTTACAATTCCTCCTGGTGCAGTTTGCCCGAAGTCCATCGAATCTGGCCCTTTAACCACTTCAACACGCTCTAAACCTGTGATATTGCTGGCCACATCAGAGGCTTGTGCATGACGCAGGCCATCAACATAAATCGCATCGGAGGACAATTGTCCACGGATAATAAAATCATCCGAACCACGGCGACCCAATGGAGCCGAGATTACCCCTGCCACACCCTGAATTGCATCGGTCAGATTCATAGCCTGCTTTTCTTCAATCTGTTCACGCGTCACCACAGACACCGATTTTGCTGTTTTAAACAGTGGCTGCTCAGACTTCAAACTTTGTGTAGTGGTTGCAACGTAACTGTCTTTTTTTAGGGCTTTCGTTACATTCAACGTGATGGTTGGGAGAACATTTTCATCTGCAAAAACAGGCTGCATCACAACCATAAGTGCCAAAGCCAAACTAGTTGGCATAAACAAAGGGATTTTTTTCATAAAATCTACAAAGTATTAGCGTAAAAAATATTTGCAAATATTAAACTTATTAATAATTATTCTCAATAAAAAATCAAAAGATCTTATTACACATCTTACAAACATCTAAAAATGAAAGCAAAAAGTAACCATTTAAGTCTACATGCTCAGCCATAATCTTTATTTTTATAAAATATAAATACGATTAATTAAATCATTCATTTAGTAAAAATTAACAATTTATTATCTCTATCTTGCGCAAAGAAGAAGTCACAGCTTTGCATCTCATCACAAGTTCAGCTTTTATAGAGGAGGGGCTACTATTGTTAAAATAAAAACTATTAATTTTGGATTGATAAGTTCTTTCAGAGATATCCCTACTCGTTTTTCACCCCAGCTTGGATCTCCGTCATATTCAACCAAACGAACAATATGATTTGGTAAATTAACAGGCACGTCTCCCAAATCTCCAATCATCACAGTTGGATGGATCTTTTTTGAATCAGAGGGTTTGTCAAAACAACCTGTTAAGCTAACCACTGCTGTATTGAGGAGTAAGATTTATTGAAAGCGTTGAAAGACCTGATGCTGACTTTTTTATACAGTTCAATTTTAGCTTGCCCTGCACATTCTTTTTGCTCGCAATTCACCTGTTTTTTATTTATCTGTAAAATAATTTGATGGTTCACTGAGTTTTTATGAATGAATTTCAGTGAACCGATGTGAGTTATTTGGCTTTCTTACTTTTACGCTCTTCAACAGCAAATTTAAGCAAGGCTGCACTACGATAAAAACCATGTGCGAACTTGCCAAAAGGAATGGTTAAAAACAGGGTCATGACGGTTGCCAAATGCACAACCAATAAAAGTGCCATCCACGAACTATCGCGTAATCCAAGTAGTGCTAAACCCGTGATACTGATCAGCAGTAAAAGAAAAATAAATCCACGATCCATTGGTTTCTGTTTTGGATCACCATGCTTCGGATCACGTTTTAAATTCAGAAATAACAATCCCGCAGGGCCAATAATTAAACCAAGCCCACCCAAAGTCCCTAAAATGACTGGCACACTCAAAAATGGATAAGGCGCGTGAATATTCAACAAAAAATGATAGGCCGTTGCGACAAGTGTGGCTGCAAAACACAGCAGGAAACCATACATGGTGAAATGGTGAAATCGACGACGAGCAAGTGTGTAACGATCATCTTCTTCGTTACAGCCTTTACCATGCCCACCATCTAGATATTTTAGCGTTAAGATATTTTTAGTGGCTTGTAAAATATCAGGTTGTTCAACACCCCCTGCAACCACTTCTGAGGTTTGATTCCAAAATTTTCGTATGCCAAAGTACAGTAAAATAAATGCCACCACAAATACTGAACCGAAAATTACCGCCAAGAAATTATGTGGAAATATCGCGTAAAAATTACCTTGATAATGACCAAATAAATCGTTGCCCTGCAATGTAGAAGCAAGCAACATAAAGGCGATAAAAGCAACAACCAAAAGGCTTACAATCGTGATTCCTGCTTTTTGGTACAATTTACCAAAGACATGAGGTGTCGTAAATTTTTGATATGTTTCTAAACGAACTTGCGCCATTGCCTGAGGAATATTTACCCCGAACTCATGCGGCGGAGCGTATTGGCAAGCATGTAGACATGCCCCACAGTTATGACAAAGATTTGCCATGTAATGAATATCAGCCTGATTAAACTCTAAACGTTTTGTTATTGCTGGAAATACAGCACAAAATGATTCGCAATAACGGCAAGCATTACAAATTTGCAAAGCCTGTTTAACCTGCTCTTCATTGCTTGTGAGCTGTACAACAGGAATTAAAGATTTTGATTGAGCATTCATTAAATAACCTCCTTATTGAAAGCAGGTTTTTTCAAAGCAGAAAGTGCTGCATTTTTTCCTGCAATACGTCCAAATGTCGTACCGATCGACATGCCTACACCTGCGGTATAGCCTTGTCCAAGTACATTTCCAGCCATCATTTCCCCTGCAACGTATAAATTCGGACTCGGGACTTGGTTAAAACGCACAGCTGCGTCTTTTTCGACTTTCATCCCCAAGTAGGTAAACGTAATCCCTGGTTTCAAGGCATAGGCGTAATAGGGTGGAGAATCCAAAGGCACTGCCCAATGCGTTTTGGCTGGGCTTAAATTTTCAGTATGACAGTCGTCTAAAATGGTGTGATTAAACTCACCCACGACACAAGCTTGATTAAAATCGTTGACGGTTTTTTCCAGCGCGTCTGGATCAAGATTGATCAGCGCTGCAAGTTCACGGATGGTATTGGCTTTACGACCTTCAAATACAGGCGGCATAAAGCGCCCAACTGATTTTGAGTCGATAATGGAGAAGCCAATTTGATGCGGTTGTTTCGCGACTAAGCGGCCCCAAATGGCATAACGTTTAGGCCAAAAATCCTCACCTTCATCGTAGAAGCGCACTGCATTTTGATTGACCACAATACCGAGGGATACACAGTCAATACGTGTACAAATCCCGCCATCATAAAGTGGTGCACGGGCATCTACAGCAACGCAGTGTGATTGAGATGGATCACCAATCACATCTGCACCTTGCTCAATCATAAATTTGAGTAAAGTACCCTGATTAAAACGTGTTCCACGAATAATAAAATTATCGGCAGGCCATTCGCCCGCTTCATTTTGTCCCCACGCTTCACGCAGCCATTCTAAATTTGATTCAAAACCACCAGCGGCAAGTACACAAGATTTTGCTTCATATCGTGTTCCATCCTCAGCGATTGCTGCAATAAACCGACTACCGTCCAACTCTAATTCTTTAATTTTGGTGTTGTACCGAACTTCAACACCGAGATTTTCCGCACTTCGAAAATATGCATTGACCAAAGCCTTACCGCCTCCCATAAAAAAGGCATTGGTACGTGCTACATGCAGTGCACCAGAGAGTGGCGGCTGGAAATTAACTCCGTGTTTTTTCATCCATTCGCGGCAAGTTTCCGTGCTGCGAATGACGAGGCGCGCCAATTCTTCATTGGTTTTTCCACCTGTGACTTTGAGCAAATCTTGCCAATATTCTTCTTCTGGGTAAGCGTCAATCAACACATCTTGCGGCGCATTATGCATACAGCGTAAATTACGGGTATGTTGTGAATTACCGCCGCGCCATTCCTTAGGCGCTGCTTCAAGCAATAATACTGACACACCTTCTTCACGTGCAGTTATTGCTGCACATAAAGCGGCATTGCCACCACCAATTACAAGCACATCATACATGCGATTCATCCCTCTATATTTGGGACAAATTTAAGCGAAAATGTACCATGCCGTAAGGAGGCAAAAGCGATGGGGTGTTTAATTTCTTTAAACACCAAATTTTTTATATTTAAAAATAAAATACGTTTTTTATTGCATCAAATTGAGCTTAGAATCTCTAAGGTTTTATGCATAAGTGGCATTATTGGTCAAACGACTCATTTAAGCAGCTCTCAATTTTCTCATGCTTACTTCAAAACATTTAAACACCTTGCACCACAAAATCATCGCAAGCATATGTGAAACATCAATAGAACATCATATACACCAAGCAATTAAACTTCCTTCGCACTTGGCCAAACACCTTGCTCAATCAAATCATGAATACATGAACGAATCACTGATTTGGCTGCCAAACTTGCAGGCGATAATTCATCTTCAGGAAAGCTAATTAAATAATTGGTTCGGTCTATCGACGGGTCGACCACTTTTAAAAAATTTAAATGCTGATGGCGATGATTGATAAAAGCACTGCCTGGTTGAATGGTTCCCACGCATAAATTGGAAACTGTATTCATCAGCAGACTTAAACCATCAATTTCATAGGTTACATTCAACTCGATCTGTTGCTGTTCAACCAATTTTCTTAAACCATGATTGGTGCTCGGCAAAGCCAACGGTAGTTTCGCTAAAGCTTTTAAGGGAATGCTGCCTAATTTTAAATAATCTTCCAAATGATAAATTTTAAAAAATTCATCATTGGCAATCAAAAACATCGATTCTGAAACCAAAGGCTGTAAAAACCAGTTTTTATCAATATCCTGACTGAAAATAATGGCGATATCGAGCTGTCGGGAGTTAATTAATTGCACCAGATTCCCCGATAAACTTTCAACCAGATGTACTTTGATATCGGGATAGCGTTCAGCCATTATCTTAATAAAAGGAACCGCAAGAATTGATGCTGTACTTGGTGGAAAACCAACACTGACATAACCAACCAGACGAGAAGACTGTGCAGCTTCGACAGCTTGATTAGCATGGCGCAAAACCAATTGTGCCTGTTTTAAAAATGCCAGTCCTGCAGGCGTCGGGGTGACACCCAATGCCGAACGCTGTAACAAACGTGTCGATAATTCAGACTCTAATTTTGAAATTTGCTGACTTAAAGCTGAAGTACCGACATCGAGTTTTTGCGCAGCTTTGCCGATACTACCCTGTTCAACAATCGTAACGAATGATTGCAGTTGTCTAAGTTCCATTGACTCTTCATTCCGTTATGAATTTGCAAGGAAATGCTATATAGATGTTGATGTTAAAACAAATGCAAATCAATGTGTGGAATCAAACCTAGAATTTACATGTCAAAACCAGATTTTAAATAATATCAATAGCCACTAAATTTTATGGTTTGAATCATGACTCATCGTATCAATAAACGCTTTTCGCCATGCTTATATCCTCTTTATATTTCTCTGACAGGAAAAACCTATAGACTAATAAAAGAAGCCTAACCAGTTCATATATTTCAGACTCTACAGCATAAAAAAACCACCCGAAGGTGGTTTTTATAAGGTCAGATTCAATTAGTGACCTGTACCATTAATGGCTTTGGCCATATCTTCCACCACTTTTTTGGCATCACCAAACACCATCATGGTTTTTTCGTTATAGAACAAGTCATTGTCCAGACCTGCATAACCTGTTGCCATAGAGCGCTTGATCACCATAATGGTACGTGCTTTATGCGCTTCCAGAATTGGCATGCCGTAGATTGGTGAACCTGGGTCATCTTTTGCTGCTGGGTTCACAACGTCATTTGCACCAATAACCAACACTACATCTGTTGCAGGGAAATCCGAGTTAATCTCGTCCATTTCCAAGATGTCTTCATACGCAACATCTGCTTCTGCCAACAATACGTTCATGTGACCTGGCATACGACCTGCCACAGGGTGAATCGCGAAGCGGACTTTAACCCCTTCTTCTTTCAACAAGTTCGCCAGTTCTTTGACTGCGTTTTGTGCACGCCCTTGCGCCATCCCATAACCCGGTACAATCACCACGCTGTCAGCATTTGACATCAGGAAGCCTGCATCATCTGCCGAACCTGAACGGTAGTTACGCTGTGCCTGTTCACCTGTTGCTTTTGCACTTGCAACTGCTGCACCACCCATTGCCCCGCCAAACAAGACATTGAGAATGTTACGGTTCATGGCTTTACACATGATGTAAGACAGAATCGCACCTGAAGAACCGACCAGTGAACCTGCCACGATCAGCATGTTGTTTTCAAGGGTAAAACCAATCCCTGCCGCTGCCCAACCTGAGAATGAGTTAAGAAGCGAGACCACCACTGGCATATCACCACCACCGACAGGTGCAATCCAAACCCAACCGAATGCCAGCGCAAGTGCAGTCATTGCCCAGAATGCAGGCATATTTCCTGTACTAAAGAAGTAGAAACCACACACCAACATGGCAGCAAATAAGGTCGCCTGTACAGGTTTTACCCATGCACCTGCAATGGTCTTTGCCCATTTTTTCGCAGCCAGTTTGCCGTAAGCAAACACGGATGCCGTAAAGGTAATCGCACCGACAAAACAGCCCACAAACAATTCAAACAAGTGAACTTTGCTCATGTGTGCATGCTGTACGCCTGCTGCAGTTAATGCCGCTTCATTTTGAGCAAACAATGCAGAGACTTGGTTGTTGTGCAAGATTGCCGCAACTGCGATCAGCACCGCAGACAAACCCACCAAAGAGTGCATTAACGCCACGGTTTCTGGCATTTGTGTCATGGGAACGGTACGTGCACGGGCAATCCCGACCACCGCACCAAGCACCATCGCACCGCCAATCATCCAGACCACAGGATGGTCGGCAATAAAGAAGGTACTCAAGACTGCAATCGCCATGGCGATCATGCCGTAGCGGTTACCTGTAATTGCAGTTTTCGGACTAGATAAACCACGTAGCGTTAAAATAAACAGGACAGCACCGATCAGGTAGAACCAATCCGCATTCGCTCGAATAAATTCCATTTAGCCGCCCTCTTTATTTTTTTGCTTTGGTTTAAACATTTCCAGCATGCGCGCAGTGACCGCAAAGCCACCAAAAATATTAATACTGGCAAGAAACACCGCAATCGCACCCAACACACTGACCACATTGATGCTTTGAAATTGTACATTCGCATCAATACCAAGCGCAGGCATGCCCACTGTTTGTAGCATCGCACCAACCACAATGATCGATGACAAGGCATTGGTCACCGCCATCAACGGCGTATGCAATGCAGGCGTTACACCCCAAACCACGTAGTAACCGACAAAAATCGCCAACACAAAAATCGTAATGGTTTCAACCATGAGAATTCCCCTTAACCGCGCTTGAACAGCAGTGTGCCGCCATGAGTAACCAATAAGGCTTTTTGAATTTCATCTTCCTGATTGATCAAGAAGTTCTTGTCTTTATCAAAAAGTGTTTCAAGGAAATTAAAAACGTTGCGGGCGTATAGAGCCGAAGCCTCTGTTGCCACCGTAGCTGGAATATTTGGAACGCCCAGAATTTTCACGTCATTTTCAGTGGTCACGGTTTCACCGACTTTCGAGCCTTCAACGTTACCGCCAGTTTCTACAGCCATGTCCAAAATCACAGAACCTGCTTTCATTTTGGCAACAGTTTCCGCCTTGATCAAACGTGGTGCATTACGTCCTGGCAACAGCGCTGTGGTGATCACGATGTCTGCGTTCGCCACTGCTTTATCGACAATTGCAGCCTGATCCTTGATGTACTGCTCGCCTGGCATCCAACCATAACCATTCTTCGCCGCATCAGCAGCGCGCTGTTGTTCTTCTTCGGACATTGGCACATCGAGCCACTTGCCACCCAAAGACTCAACCTGATCTTTAGCCGTTGGGCGCAAATCCGTAGCTTCAACCACAGCACCCAAACGTTTGGCGGTTGCAATGGCTTGCAAACCTGCAACACCAACCCCCATCACCACCACGCGTGCAGGCTTCACTGTACCTGCAGCAGTCATCAACATCGGGAACATACGCTGGTATTCATTTGCAGCAAGCAGTACCGATTTATAGCCTGACAAGTTCGCCTGAGAAGAGAGAACATCCATGTTTTGTGCACGAGATAATGTTCGAGGCAATAACTCCAATGCAAATGCTGAAATCTGTTGGGTTGCAAACTGTTCAAGCTCAGTATTGCGATACGGATCGAACATCGCAATGACCGTTGTGTTTGCTGAAATTTTCTGAATTTCATCCCCTTGAGGTGCACGAACCTTCAAAATAATCTGACTGCCTTGATAAGCATCTTCAGCGATTGTTGCGCCGACCTGCGTATAAGCATCATCAAGATAGGCCGCTTTGCGCCCTGCCCCTTTTTGAATGACAACGCTATGACCAGCGCCAACCAACTTCTTTACAGTTTCTGGGGTCGCTGCGACTCGACTTTCTCCAGCAACTGTCTCCATAGGAATTCCGATTTGCATTGAGCATGTTCCTCAGGCTAGTTTGTGTGTTAAAAACATCGCAAACTGCAATGTTTCTCCCATTTTTTCTGCATGTTGTTTGGATTCTAATCAAACTTTTCGAAAATACCACCCATTATTTATTTAATAAATGACGATATTTCCATTTAATGCTTATTAATCGTGACCCAAGAGTATAAAATAGGAAAGTTTTGCTTCATTTTAATGAAGATTAGTTCTTCATCTTATTCCATGCCTATTTCATTCTCACGCAACCAAATCGGTTCAGTTTTTGCGCTATGTGCTGCATTTTTATTTAGCTCAAAAGCCATTTTTATTAAACAAGCCTATGCCTTGTCATCTCAGGTTGATGCTACAGTCTTGATGGCGCTTCGCATGAGTAGTGCTTTGCCTTTTTTTCTACTTATGGCATGGTATTTTCGCAAGCAAAGACAGGCTCTTCAGCCCAAAGACTGGGGACTTTTAGTCATTGCAGGCTTGCTAGGGTATTACTTTGCAAGTTGGCTAGACTTTATCGGTCTCATGTACATTAGTGCCTCTTTAGAGCGGATTATCTTGTTTTTGTATCCAACACTCACAGTGCTGGCATCGAGCCTAATTTACAAGCAACCTTTACGACTAAAAGCGTATATTGCCATTTTGCTAAGTTATGGAGGCACGGTCATTGTGATGCTCCAAGAGCAAAATCATGCACCAATGCAGAGCAATTTTTGGTTAGGGGCAAGTTTAGTGTTTGCCAGTGCTGTTGCATTCGCCTGCTATCTACTACTCACCCCTCGTTTAATTGAAAAATTTGGCGCTTCAAATTTCACAGGACTGGCACTGAGTATTGCCTGTATTGGCACATTGGTTCATTTTGTACTGGCAATACCACAACCTTTACACCTCTTGGCGCAGCTTCCTGTAGGGGTTTGGGCTTATGGAATTGGGTTGGGTTTATTCGTTACGGTACTTCCTACGATGTTATTAATGCAAAGTATTGCCCGTATTGGTGCATCACAGTCCGCCATGATTGCCGCGATTGGCCCAATTCTGACTATTTTGTTGGCTGTTTTATTCTTAAATGAACATCTCAATGCATGGCAATGGCTGGGTTGTGCGCTAAATATTATTGGAATTATGCTGATTAGTCTGAGCAAGCATCGCTTGAAACACTAGCGTCCAGTAGTGCCAAAATCTGCTGAAAATGCGCGCCAGCAGACTGCTCTGCCAAACAGTCATCAGGGTTACGTAGCGGACATTGATCTAAAGACAAACAACCACAACCGATACACCAGTCCAATTGCTGCCTTAACTGCAACAAGGTTTGAATTTTTTCATCGAGTTGAGTCTTCCACAGGCTCGACATGCGCTGCCAATCCTGCTTGGATGCAACCTGATGATCTGGCAGGACTGCAAAAGCCTGTTTGATTTCATCCAAAGAAATACCGACTGACTGTGCAACCTTGATAATCGCGACCCGACGTAGCATGGCACGTAAATAACGGCGCTGATTACCATTGGTTCGGGCACTCCAGATCAGTTGTTTTTCTTCATAAAAACGTAAGCTTGCTACACTAACCCCGCTACGCTTTGCCAGTTCACCAATACCAATAAATGCCTGCATCGAATTTTCCGACATTTGTTCTTGACCTCAAGTTAACTTGAGCTTTGATACTAGCATGACTCAATCTTACACGGGATCATGCATATGCAAATAACATCAGCACCTCAAACACCCTGTTTAAACATTTTAAATCCAGAAACCCTCTATAACCCACAACCCTTTGCTTACAGCCATGTGGTTGAAGTTCAGAATTTCCGACGAATTTTACATATTGCTGGGCAAGGTGGAGAGACCATCCACGGAGAGTTATCCCCCGTTTTTTCCGAGCAGGTCTGGCAGGCTTTTCACAATCTTGAATCTGCCTTACATGCTGTTGATGCCACACTGCAAGATATTGCGGTGCTGCGCGTCTTGATTGTGGAACACTCGGCTGAAAAACATACTGTTTTGATTGAGATTATGCAGCAACTATGGCGTAATCAGGCTTTTCCTGCGTGTACTTTAATTCCTGTTTCAGGACTCGCATTAACCACCATGTTGTTTGAAGTTGAAGCAACTGTGTATACTCTTTAACTCCCCGAGGCCGTTTATGCATGACACTCTCGATATTAGTCAAAACAAGAAATTGCTCTGGCTGATGGCACTGGCTTGCGGCTTAACTGCGGGTGCCAACTACTTTAGCCAACCTTTAATTCACTCCATTCAGCAATCATTTCAAGTTAGTGCTGCACAAGCCCAGTTGACTGTGACACTGGCACAACTCTCTTATGCTTTAGGTTTGCTCTTGATCGTTCCACTGGGAGATATTGCCAATAAACGCAAATTCATTCCTGGGCTGATGTGTCTGGCAGGTATCGGCTTATGTTTGTGTGCCTGTGCGGTCAACCTTCCCATGCTTTGGCTTGGCACAATGATGACAGGGCTGTTTTCAGTTGCCGCACAGGTGCTCATTCCCTTTGCAACGATGGCTGTCAAACCTGAAAAAATCGGCGAAGTGGTTGGTTTCCTAATGAGTGGGTTACTGGTGGGAATTTTACTGTCCACCAGCTTGTCTGGGCTACTCTCGAATCTGGTGCACTGGAAACTGATTTATATTTTAAGTGCGATTTTAATTTTTATTTTGGCATATCAGTTACAACGCGAATTGCCTTATGTCATGCGCCAGCAAATGTCTTATCTGGAAATTTTTAAGTCTATGGCTGTGCTGATGATCGAAGAACGCCGCTTAAACTTTCGTGCCTACATTGGCGCAGGTGCGTTCGCCTCCATGAGTGTGATTTATTCCACCATTGCCATGTATTTATCTGCCGCTCCATTTCATCTGGCAGACTCACTGATTGGCATGGTCAGTTTGGTCGGTGTATTTGGGGCATTTTCAGCGCGTTATGTCGGGAAATATGCCGATCGGGGTTATGGCAATCTGTTTACAGGTTTGGGCTGTATCTTACTGCTCTGTAGCTGGCTCATGTTTTATTATTCAAGCCACAGTATTTGGCTCTATATTCTTGGATTTGCAACGACAAACTTAGGACTTGCTTTTGTACATTCGTGTAACCAAAACATTATTTTCCGCATCCGCCCTACGGCCAAATCTCGCCTGAACTCGATTTATATGACGCTGTATTTTTCAGGCGCAGCCACAGGTTCAGCACTGGGCACTTATGCATGGAATCACGGCGGTTGGGTCTATACCTGTTGGGTGGGTTTAGGGCTCGCTGTGTTTTGTAGCAGCTTTGCCCTGATTGATTTTGTCTGTTATGGCAAACGTGCTCAAGCTTCTTAACAGACCTGAATCACGGGATAAAATGGTTTTTTCCAATCTAGTGCCTGCCCATGTTCCAGTAAGACCAACATAAATCGACTGAGCAAGGTCATTAAAATCTGGCTGGCGGTATTTAGATGCTTACGCATCAGCACACTATTGCAGGTTGAGCCGCCAAGCATGATTTGGTTATGCAAAGTAAATAACCTATCAAAGATAATCAGCAGCAATTCCACTGTATCTCTATGTGCAACGGCATGCTGGACTCGCTGCTGATCTGCATGAAAATGCACTTTCCAGCTTTGCTCATCAATATTCTGGTTTTGAAAATCCCAGAGTTTTTGATAAACATACGGATTATTTGACCAATCCGCAATCGCCTGACTACAACGCTCCCAAACACAATGCTCAATACGCTGCTCTTGATCCAACTGGTACAATCTGAGTAAAAACTGCCGAAGGTGTTGTTGATCTTCATCAAAAACATCTTGCAGGTTTTCTACATAAATCGCATTGAAAGCAATCCATAAACTGACAAAACGCAAATCTGCATCATCATCAAGCTCTTTGGCTTTTCTTAACCAACTTAATCCCCGTTGCATTCTCAAATTAAAATTCGCTGAATAGAGATGCTTATGTTTTTTAAAAATTTCTTCTAATAAATACATCGCTTTAACCTTGGCTAAGTATTTTATTTAAGCATACGCCAATCCGTTTTTCACATCAATTCTTCACTATGACTGGTCGCAGCATTTATCAATCAGGCTTACTTTTCAGCAATTTTTGCGGCAAAAGATTTATTCTTTTTCAAATAACCGCCAAAAAAAAGCCCGATACAAGTATCAGGCTTTTTTCTTAACACTTAATTAACCACGGTAATAGCGCTGTGCAACAAATGGCATTTTCACCACTTTCATTGCTACGAGTTTATTACGCACTTTAGCAAACAGCTCTGTACCTTCTTTGGCATGAGCAATGTCAACATAACCCATCGCAATCGGGCTTGCCAAACTTGGAGCAAAACCACCACTGGTGACTTGTCCAAGCACTTGTCCGTCCTGATCGACAATTTCCGCACCTTCACGTACTGGCATACGATCTAAAATTTGGAAACCAACACGTTTTTGAGCAACACCTTGCTGCATTTGCGCTTGAATAGTTGCAGCACCTGCATAACCACCCTCACGCTCACCACCCGCGCGGCGAACTTTAGAGATCGCCCACAGTAGGTTTGCTTCAACAGGAGTTTTGGTTTGGTCCATATCATGACCATACAAGCACAAACCTGCTTCCAAACGTAGTGAGTCGCGTGCACCCAAACCGATCAACGCCACTTCAGGTTCTGCAATCAAGGCTTTTGCCAAGGCTTCCACATCACCGCTCGCGACTGAAATTTCGTAGCCATCTTCGCCTGTATAACCTGTACGGCTCACGATGCATTCAACACCGTTGAGCTGTACACGCTTGATTTGCATAAAACGCATTTCTGCAACTTCAGGGTTTAAACGAGCTAAAACAGTTGCAGCTTCTGGACCTTGCAATGCAAGTAAAGCACGCTCGGCAAATTGCTCGACAATTTCACATTGACCCGACAAGTGTGCGCGCATATGTGCCAAGTCTTGCTCTTTACACGCAGCATTGACCACAAAATACAACTCGTCTTGAGACAGACGTGCCACCATCAAGTCATCTAAAATGCCACCTTGTGGATTGGTAAACAATGCATAACGCTGCATACCTTCAGGCAAGTCCACAATATCCACAGGTACAAGGCTTTCTAGCGCACGCGCTGCATTTTCGCCACGTAGAAATACTTGTCCCATGTGAGATACATCAAACAGACCTGCATGTTCACGGGTATGTAAATGCTCTTTAAGCACACCAGCTGTATATTGCACAGGCATGTTGTAACCTGCAAACGGCACCATTTTTGCACCATGCTCAATATGCAGCGCCGCCAATGGCGTATTTTTTAATTCAGACATGCTTAGTCCTCATAATTGCTGATGCTTGGGCAAGCACAGATTAAGTTACGGTCGCCATACACATTATCGACACGTCCAACAGGTGACCAGTATTTGCTTTCCACCAATTCAGGTAGTGGATAAACTGCCTGTTCACGTGAATATGGATGTGCCCATTCGCCAGTCAATTCTTGTGCCGTATGTGGCGCATTTTTTAATGGGTTATCTTCTGCATCCAACTCGCCTGCAGTCACTTGCTGAATTTCTTCGGCAATTTTGTTCATGGCATTGATGAAGCGCTCAAGCTCGTACAAGCTTTCACTTTCAGTCGGCTCAACCATAAGCGTACCCGCAACTGGGAATGACATGGTTGGCGCATGGAAACCAAAGTCGATCAGACGTTTTGCAACGTCATCTACTGTGATACCACTGGTTTCTTTCAGACCACGCAAGTCCAGAATACATTCGTGTGCAACCAAATCATGGCTACCTGTGTACAATACAGGGTAAGCTGCGTTTAGGCGTTTTGCCACGTAGTTAGCATTTAAAATTGCCATTGCCGATGCTTGACGCAAACCTTGACCACCCATCATACGGATATACATCCATGTGATTGGTAAAATGCTCGCACTACCAAACGGTGCAGCACTCACTGCATTGGTTTTACGGCTTAAATGATAGCTATGACCTGGCATAAATGGCTTCAAGTGCTCTTTCACACCAATCGGGCCAACACCTGGTCCACCACCACCATGTGGGATACAGAAAGTTTTGTGCAAGTTCAAGTGTGATACATCACCACCGAACTGACCTGGTGCACATAAGCCCACCATTGCGTTCATGTTCGCGCCATCGATATATACCTGACCACCATTGGCATGTACGATGTCACAGATTTCACGTACCGCATGTTCAAACACACCATGTGTTGATGGGTAAGTGATCATTAACGCTGCAAGGTCTTGGCTATGTTGTTCAGCTTTGCTACGCAAGTCTTCAACATCAACGTTACCGTTGTCATCACATGCGACAACCACAACTTTCATGCCCGCCATGCTCGCAGTTGCAGGGTTAGTACCGTGCGCAGACTGTGGAATCAAGCAGATGTTACGCTGACCTTCACCACGACTCGCATGATAACCACGGATTGCAAGCAAGCCTGAATATTCACCTTGTGAACCTGCATTTGGCTGAAGCGAAATCGCATCATAACCTGTTGCCGCACATAGCATTTGCTCAAGCTGATTGACCATTTCTACATAGCCTTGCGCCTGTTCAAGTGGTGCAAATGGATGCAGATTGCCGAATTCTGGCCATGTAATTGGCAGCATTTCGCTGGCTGCATTCAACTTCATAGTACAAGAACCGAGTGGAATCATGCTGCGGTCAAGTGCCAAGTCTTTATCTGCCAAACGACGCAAATAACGCATTAACTCAGTTTCGCTATGATGCGTATTGAAAATTGCGTGTTGCAAAATCGCGCTTTCACGAATTAATGCAGTTGGCAATGCAGAGGTGTAAGCTGCCGCAACAGCTTCAAATTCAGGTGCAGTTTGACCTTGTGCAAACAATGCCCAAAGTGCAGCAACGTGTTCAGGTGTTGTGGTTTCATCAAGTGAAATACCCACTTGAGTTGCATCAATTTCACGTAAGTTGATTTCTTGTGCACGTGCAGCTGCAAGCACGGCTGCTGCATCAACCTGAGTCAAGGTCAAGGTATCAAAGAATGCGCTATTGCTAACATTGACACCCAACTGTTTCAAGCCTTGTGCCAAGATTGCAGTTAAAGCGTGTGTACGTTCAGCAATCTCTTTTAAGCCTTGTGGCCCATGATAAACTGCGTACATGCTGGCAATGTTGGCAAGCAACACTTGAGCAGTACAGATGTTACTGGTCGCTTTTTCACGGCGGATATGCTGTTCACGCGTTTGTAATGCCAAACGTAGTGCTGGCTTACCTAAACGGTCAATTGACATCCCCACAACACGACCTGGCATATCACGTTTGTAGGCATCTTTAGTGGCAAAGTAAGCTGCGTGTGGACCACCAAAACCCATTGGTACACCAAAACGCTGCGCTGTGCCAATTGCAACATCAGCACCCCACTCACCTGGCGCTTTCAATACAGTCAGTGCCAACAAGTCAGCAGACACAGCAACCAAAGCATTTACACTGTGTACTTGCTCAACCAAAACTGCGTAGTCATACACTTCGCCTGTGCTTGCAGGGTATTGTAATAACACACCGAAGAACTCAGCAAAGTCAGCAACCTGTTGCTCATCACCCACCACAACTTCGATACCGAGTGGCTCAGCACGGGTACGCAAAACATCTAAAGTTTGTGGATGGCAGTGCAATGATGCAAAGAATTTGTTGGCTTTTTTGTTTTTAGACACACGCTTACAGAAAGTCATGGCTTCTGCGCAAGCGGTTGCTTCATCTAACAAAGATGCATTTGAAATCGACAAACCTGTCAAATCCGCGATCATGGTCTGGAAGTTTAACAACGCTTCAAGACGACCTTGAGAAATTTCAGGCTGGTACGGTGTATATGCCGTATACCATGCTGGGTTTTCTAGCAAGTTACGCAAAATTGGCGCAGGTGTATGAGTCGGGTAATAACCCTGACCAATATGGCTACGAAAAATCTGGTTTTTCTGAGCGATGGCTTTGAGTTCTGCCAAAGCCTGTTCTTCACTCACACCATCGGTGCTTTCAAGCACGCTGGTGTTTTTAATTGAATCTGGAATAACCGCTGCAATCAATGCTTCAAGGTCGCTATAACCCAGTGCATTCAGCATGTGCTGCTGTTCAGTTGCCGTTGGCCCAATATGGCGGCTAACGAAACTGTTGGTATTGTTAAAATTAATGCTCATGCCAACCCCTTAAGAATGAATAAACGCGTCATAAGCATCTGCATCTAACAACTCAGCAAATGCTGCGCTGTCGTCGGCTTTCATACGGAAAAACCAGCCTGCGCCCATGGCATCTTCATTGACAGTTTCTGGTGCATTAACCAATGCTTCATTGATTTCTAACACTTCGCCAGATAATGGCATATCAATGTTACTCGCAGCTTTCACTGACTCAATCACAGCAACTTCTTCACCTTTGCTGTACGCTTGAAGTTCAGGCAGTTCAATATAAACCACATCACCCAAAGCATCTTGTGCATGCTCAGTAATACCTACGGTAATGCTACCGTCTTCTTCTAAACGTAACCATTCATGCTCAGTGGTAAAACGAATTGTTGACGCCATGACAAATTCCTCAGTCCTTCACCCTAAAAGGCAATTAATTGCAGAAAATTTACTCATTTTTCAAATACACAAAAGCACAATGCTTTACAGTCTGGGCATACCTAAAAATAAAAGGCAGCATGCGACCAGACCACCTTAATATTCAAGGCAGTAATTGAAAACCTAATGGGAAAGTACGGAAGTTGTAACAACTAAGAACGCTGAACATGTCAGTTGCGAGATGCGACATATGACCACCCAATTCCATAAGTGAGTAAATATGCCCCATCTGTATATGTACCTGAGAGCTTCAACTTGTAGCAAAAAAGACAGTGCTACAAATTTTCCTCCTTCGGTGAATCACACTATGCGAGTGATTTCTCTCCAGATTTTTGAGATAGATTACAGTCCTTTTGCCTGAGAGTTTCCGGGGTCGTTGCTCCTTCGGCGAGCCTATGGGTGACTTCTCTCCTGTAATGCGCGTATTTAAGCATAAACAATGCCAAAATTTCTATATAGACCTAAGTTATATTTTCGATTATTTACACGCAACACGCCGCAACTTAAACGATTGATCAATATTCCAAAGCCATCTTATTTTTAGCTAGGAAAATTCCAAACCAGATTGATTAGATGTGTTTATTCATCATAAACAGCCCATCTTGAATTCTTGGGCGATTTCCACCGATGCTTTTTGAAATCGCTGGGGCTTGGATTCCTGCAACATAGCGATGAGCATCTACATGCTTCGCCTTTGTATCCGTTTACAGCGCTTTTGTTGCATTTTTAACCAATGACATTGCTTAAAAAAACAACAAATCCTAAGGTGAAAGTGAGTTAGTGCTCAATTCTGACAAAAAGCAAAATCAATATCTCTACAAATAGGAAATAAGCAATAAATGACGACATAAGAGGATTAAATAACATGAATAATCTTTTCACTGGAGGCTCTCAGGGATCGCATCCTGACGCCATATATTACTGGAATCAGTTCCAACCCATCTTGGCGGTTGTGGTCATTTTACTTCTCGGTTGGGTGATCGCTTTACTGATCGCGGCTGGGGTAAAAAAACTTCTGCATCAGCTCAACACCAATCATCGACTTTCTTCAGCAACGACGCAAAATACAGCCAATTTTCCTGATATTGAACAGATTATTTCCAAGATCGTGTTCTGGTTCATTATGATCATTGCAGTTATTGCTGCATTGAATGTGCTCAATCTGAACAGTGTCAGTGGGCCATTTAGTCATATGTTGAGCCAAGTATTGGATTTTATTCCAAACCTACTTGCAGCAATTGCAGTCGGTTTTATTGCATGGATTTTAGCCCAACTGATTCGGATGGGCTTACGGCGTATTTTGAGCCATACTCAACTTGATGAAAAGCTCAGTGAGGAAGTCGGTGTTCGCCCAATCAGCCAAAATATTGCGGATATTGTTTACTGGCTGGTGTTGTTACTGTTTCTTCCAATCGTCTTGTCGATTCTTGGTCTGACTGGTTTACTCATGCCAGTACAAAATATGGTGAACGAAGTCGTTTTGTTCCTGCCAAATATCTTTATTGCAGGTGTGATTGTCTTTGTTGGCTATATTCTGGGAAATATTGTGCGCGGCATGGTTGAAGGCTTGCTACGCAGTTTGGATATTCAAACACAGGCGCAAAAAATTGGGCTGTTCAAAACAGGCAATCTGCCCCATTTACTCGGTTCTTTTGTCTTCACCCTGATTATTATTACCGCACTGATTATTGCTTTTGAGGCTTTGGGTATTCAAGCCATTTCACGACCAGCAACCGCGATGCTGTCTGAAATCATGAACGCCATTCCACAAATCATTGCTGCAGGCTTGATTCTGGTGATTGCCTATGTCGTGTCACGTTTTGTTGCACAGTTAGTGAGTGAACTGGTCGCTGGGACTGGCGTAGATGAGATTCCTGCCAAACTGGATCTGCAACGTTTTTTAGGCACGACTAAAATTTCAGGCGCGGTGGGTACACTGATTATATTCTTCACCATGTTGTTTGCGATCTCTGAAGCAGCGCACCGTTTAGGCTTGGAGCAGGTCAGCGGTTTGATCTCAATGTTTATTCATTTTGGTAGCAATATTCTATTGGGTGCGGTGATTCTGGTGATTGGTTTCTGGCTAGCCAATATCGTTGCCAATGCACTGCAACGTGGAGAACATAACTGTTCCCGCTGGCTAGGTAGCTTAGTCCGCATCCTCATTTTAGGCTTAGTTATCGCCATGGGTTTACGCGCGATGGGTATTGCCGATTCGATTGTAAATCTGGCTTTTGGTTTAACCTTGGGTTCGGTGGCTGTTGCCTTTGCTTTAGCTTTCGGTCTGGGTGGTCGCCAACCTGCAGAACGGCTATTAACCGACTTGTTAGATAAAGCTAAACAGCAAGCAAATAAACCTTGTGATTCAACCAACCCGACAGCAAAAGAGGATCCTCCCTCTCAGTCACTAGACAAAAAATGATTTTTAATCAGGCTAAAATTCACTAAAAACAATGATCATCACTTGTGGTCATTGTTTTAGTCTAAGTAGACTCCGACTCAGCTTCTAGTAACTTTGAAACGCTGAATTCAAACTACTTTGTATCGCCTTGATACAGGCATGCTATAAAAAGATCCAAAATTCACTCGAAAAATAAGAAGATGCGTAAATTCCATTTTCCTCAATGCAGTATGCCCCAAAATATGAGTCATTTAATTTTTGTGATACTATGCCGCGCAATTGAAAAGCCCTGAATACGCTTAAATCAGCAGAGTGTTGTTTTATACATAAACCCATTTTTCTGAAGATTGAGTAACGGTATTTTTCTATTCCTTTTTCAAGTTTTCACGATTTTAGCTTGTGGTTTGCAACTTCATCTTTCATCTTCTTGCATTTCAAATTTGGTTTTTATCAACCATGGTGATTGATCATTTTTAGAAGGTAAGCGTGAGTTCATTTGGAAAACAGCATGGTGTGGGAGATCACACTCATTTTTCAAACATAAAATAAGCTAAAATAGTGGTTCTTCATATTCTTAATGTCGTATTGATTCAACAGGTTGATTTTAAATGAATATCTCGCAAAGCACTGAAATTAAGCAACACCCCCGCATCAGTGTCGCCCCGATGATGGATTGGACAACCAAAATAAATATTTCTATTAAATATTAACCACTTAATTAAAAAAATAATAATAATGGTGTAAAATTGGTGTAGAGTTTAACTACCTGAACTCAACACTTTATAAAAAACCGACTTATTCAAACCAATTTTATTAATCAAAGTTTTTAAACAAAAAAACTCTTAATTTATCAAGAGTCCTTCTGATGTTGGGAAAAGCACTGACTGAGTATTGATTCTAGACAGTATTATGGATAGTCGATCCCGCTTCCCTACCTAAAAATCAGTTTGGAATTCTACTGAAAATTTTATTTCAACAGATACGATGTCCAAATAAGTAAAAAGATGTCTTTTAAAATATTGTCTAATTCAACATTTGATGTGGGGTAAGCTGGGGGAAATATACACATAAAATAATATATTTTAAATAACAATAACTTACTTAAATATTTAACAGAAGTGGTGATTGTCACATTAAAAATGTTAATTTAAAAATCACTTAAAATAAAATATCTAATTTTTTACTACAGATTATTTTTTTGTTACCAGTTATTAATTTTTAACTCATGAATACTGAATATTCATGAGCTCGATTTTCATTTTCTAATTTTCAATAATTCCACATAGCAATTTAATGTTACTTAAATCCTTTAGAAATATAACCTATCGCCTAACTGATTTGACAGAACAAATTACTTGGAGACCTTCACTTGGAGGGGGTTGATCTGATACTGCAACGTATTGTATTTGAGAAGTCTTAAATTGACCTGATTTTCTAAGGTAAACATTTGGTAGGGTAATATCATAATGTTCACCTGATAATTCTGAATAGTCTCTTATCGCTTCATTTCGGGCCCAATCTTTATCATTCCAAGAACGAATAATATTCCTATCAATGATGTGAACAATTCCACCTGTATTTAATACTCTAGTACCCAATTCATAACAAGCTTTATGTAATTTAATTCGATATAAAGCCATTGTGTTACCTTCAAAAGAAGAAAAATCTTTATTAAGGTTTTTGGCAATAACTTCTGGAGCTGCACCTATAAGCCAACAAACAATTGCATTAAACTTCACCACATCATTAATTTGTTGAATAAATTCAAAAAAATCCATTTGTAAGAATATGACTTTTTTAGCTTCATCATGCAAACAATCATAAGCATCATTAATACTACAGGTATGAAAAAAATTTATTCCTTGAGCCGTCACTTTTTGGATTGCTTCATTTATACAGTTCTGGTTTGTTTCAATAACTAATACTTTTCGATTAGTTTTAAGTAACGATAAAGTACTATAACCAGAACCACATCCTATTTCTAAAACAAGTCGAGCCTCACCTAAAGACTCATTCATCCAATTATAATGATTATTTGCATCAAAAAAATTGGAATTCTTCGACCATTCATTAGCATATTGTTCCGAATTCATAGGAATTCCAAATATAGGATGTGCTTTCATATTTTTTAATGCCTCTATTCATTGAGCAATCAAGATATATTATAAATTTCTAGTATTTAAGCAAGATATAATTCCTCAATGGCGACACAATATGTCGTTATACTGCATCTATATTCAACTTTAAATGTTGATTCAATAACGAGCAAATCATCACTTATATGTATTTACTGATCGTGGTGGAGAATCTCACATTAGTGACCGAAGAGCTGCGAGATTGAAAGTTGCACAAGAATCAGGAATTACTTTTACACTCCATGACTTACGCCGTACTTTCAGTTCAATTGCCAATAGTTTAGCCATAGGTAGTTATACTATTAAGCGATTGATTAATCACACCATTGAAGATAATAGCAATGATGTGACCGATGGATATATTCGGGTATCTTTTGATGACTTATGCAAGGCAATGAATTTGATTGAAAATGTATTACTGCCTGAAGATATAAAACAAATTATCTTAAGTCGAGAGTATAGAAAACAATCTACAGTTCTCTCACTATTAACTTAATCTGTACTTCTGTTTTGGACTTTTTGGCTTATCAGGAATTGTTCGTTGAATTAATCCAGCTTCAATTGCAGGGTTAAGGTAATTCTGCAGAAATGTTGCACGATGAGATAAGCCCAAAAGTTGCATCAACTCTGCCAAAGTATATTCACCATCTTCCATTATTGAAATCAAACTCTTAACTTGTACGTTAGCTTGAGCGGTAGCATGATCGCTAGCTTGAGCGGTTTCATTTGAACTAAGAATTGCATCTAAAATCATTTGCAATATGAATTCAATAAAAGGAGCTGAGTCAACTTGATTCGTACTTGCCTGTAAAGCTTCATAGTAAGCTTTTTGATTTTGATAAATTAGACTTTCTACTGGAATATTAGCAAAGATAGGATTCCATCGACTGAGAATTAAAGTTTGCCATAATCGCCCCATACGCCCATTACCATCTGCAAATGGATGGATGAACTCAAACTCATAATGAAATACAGAGCTTTTAATTAAGGGATGTTCTTCACTATCATTCAGCCAGTTAAGTAAATCGACCATCAACCGATTAATCTGATTAGCAGGTGGCGCCATGTGTACAACCCGATCACCCGACATTACCCCTACACTACCATGCCGATATTGACCCACTTCATCAATCAAGCCTGTCATTAAGATTTGGTGTGCTTGTAATAAGTCTATTTCTTGACTTGGCTGCCACTGCTGAAAGGCTTCATAGGCTTTAATGGCATTTCTTACTTCCTGAACTTCTTTTGGAGGCGCAATCACAGGCTTACCATTGAGTATCGCTGTGATTTGCTCGGTACTTAGGGTGTTTCCTTCTATAGCAAGTGAACCTTGAATAGTTCGAATACGATTGGCTTTTCTTAGTTTTAAGCTGTCTTGTATTTCCTCCAAAACAGTCAACCGCCCTATATTTTCACTAATCTGAGCAATCAGATGAATGATTTTTGAGGTAATAGTATAAGGCGGTTGGTATTTCATATCTTCTCTACTGTTTAGGTTAATCGGATTGGGAATTTTTCAAGATATATTATTTAAAAAAAGCAGCAACTTTACATTAACTTTGAAAGGCAGTATACCTTGCCCTCTTCCTGTTCAAATTAAAATCTAAGCATAAAAATACTCACTGATTTATTTTCAGACCACAAGTCTTTCTAATACTTTTATCAACCCGACCACTTGGCATAAATCGACGCAACTTACTTAACAAAGATGCTTGCACAGACGGTGTACGGCGCATTCAGCAATCATTCAGTGCTGCTATAATAATTGTATTCGAAACACTATCGAGTCGAGGTACCTAATCAATCTGTTTTAATGTAGCATGATACGAGTTGCGATAGAGCACATCAATAGATTGCAGATCGAACCAGTTTATTAATGCTCAGTTTCTTGCGTAGTCATACTTTTGAAAAACCCAGTCTAGCAGCAACCTTTATCGGTTCGGTTCCCATTCAAAAGCAATCGGGTAGTTCCATTCATGGCAGAAGCCGTTTATCCAAAGTAGGCGCTTCCAAAATACGTGCTGGTTTATAATGGCAGCTATTCTCGCAACTCAACATAACCCTCACATCAAAGCAATGAATGAACGCTTATTGGCGAATGGTAAAACCAAGATGATGATGATTGGACAGAAATAAAAAATTAAACTTAGTTAAATATGTAAAATTAGTGGTGTAAATATTAATTTCATTAACCTAATCTTGAAAATTTCTTGTACTCAATGCTGGACGTTATCGACAACAGAATGTGCTAATTTCAGGTGCAACATCAAACCCTCCTGATTACACACTACTGAATGATAAAGTGGCTCAGCTTGTAGACTGGTATAACGCTGAAGCTAATCAATTACATCCTATTGAACGAGCTGCTAAAGTACATGCTGATTTTGCGGGAATTCACCCTTTTATCGATGGTAACGGACGTACTTCTCGGCTACTTATGAATTTAGAGCTTATGAAAGCAGGCTATCCACCTTGTGTTCACTGTTGAGAATCGTCTTGCCTATTATGAAGCATTAGATCAGTGGATGGCTTTTGGTCACACTGAAAAATTTGTTCAATTAGTTGCAAATGCTGTGATAGAAGGGTTTAAGCCTTATCAAGTGGTTTTAGGGATTTAAAATATCTTAACTCAGCCTTTATCAATAAAAATAAAATTCTCAGGTTGATCTAAATTAAATGGTATTGCTCTTAAGATTGCTTCACCACTATTAACATTAAATTTAAAGGAAATTTCACGATCAAACTTATTTACTAAATGAGAATAAATCAAAATAACCTCACTACTATGATCTAAATAATAGTGGTCACAATTTAATGATGTGAGCATCTGACTATTATCAATTTTTTCATGGCTAGGTTGAATACTACTACATACAGCCATCGAACTAGAAAGTAGAATCACACTAAAATATTTCAGTCATTTGCCTTTATAAAGAAATGGCATCACTTAAGTTTTTGATTAATCAAAAGATGCCATGCCTTAGACCAAAATCAAAACCTAGAAACTAACTTGTTTCGTATTTCCATGACTATCAATTTCCAGTAAAACTAATCCACATGCTGAACTTTTCTGACTTGGAATTGCTTCGTAGTCCTTTCCTGCTTTGGCAATAAAGGTCAAACCAGATGATGTGCATGACCCTTCATATTGTACCAAAGTCATATTTGTCGTAGGTAAAACATTGGACAAACCTATAAATGAATTATGTATAGAGATTGGTGTTCCTGCTGGAATCACAAACTCTTTAAAAAAAGCCTTTGAAAGAATGCCATTATGCGCCTTCAAATTTTCGCTCATTGTCGTTTGAGCTATTCCAATACTTTGGTTTTTGACTGTTCCAATTAAAGAAGAAAAGGCATCTCCTGCTTCACCCCCAACATTTATTTTTTCACTCTTTCCATTATATTTATATTTGAGGATCGTTGGTTGTTGATTCTGTCCGTATAGCCGAATACGTGAATCCTTAGCAGTTGAATAGCTATTTTTTTCTATAACACTTGTGGTTTGGCAGCCTGTTAGCAAAGCCAAACCACTTAATACAACAACATATTTTAGCATAATTACTCTCCGAGGTTTTCCCTATGCATGTTATAAAATTTAACATCTAAATTTAAATTACTTTTAGCTAATTTAAAAAGCGTCTAGTTACTACATTTTAAATATTCTTGATAATAAGGGTTAATCACTTTATGAGATGTCAGTTCACTATTTACCTAAGGTCATTATCATTTTCAATAATTTCTCTATGCTTTCTAAAAGTCACATCATTATTACTGTACAGGTAAATCACAATATTTATGTCTCAAAACTTCTAATTTTTTTAGTCTATTTTCATAAGATAAAATCCCACTATTTAAATCTGCATTCGAAACATAATCTGTGCGATCCGTTCCTAATGATAATACCGAAGCAATTCCAGAAAGTACATTTGCCGATGTATTTAAGCTTTTACTTTTTTTATAATTAGCCAACATCATTTGAGATTTTTGAATATTCTCTTCAATCGCATTACAATCATTCATGCTGTTTAAATCGCTATTCTCTGCTTTATAAATTGGTGTTACAGGTGATAAATTCGAATTTGTAGTACATGCAACTAATAGCAAGACAGGCAATAGCATCATTAATTTAAACATTTTTATCTATTTCCTATAATTTAATTACAAAAACCTGTTGGTTTTCCATTTACTGTACATCTTTCAGGACTGTGAATTACGTAGCCTTTGTTTTTCAAGCACTTATAAATAGAATCTCGGCGTATAATTGCTTTATCTATATTAGTAAGATCTGGATATGATTGAGCTATATCTAGATTTCCATCAAAATAGTTTCTTACTCCACAAGCAAAAACATCTTGCTTACGTTGCTCAACATCGGTATGCCCTATAGTGTCACTTTTTTGATATCCTTGAATAACTTTATAACCATTATACGTATCTGGACTATATTTAGGAATTACCCGTATAGGAACACAACCATTTAAAAATAAAGCGATTGCTATAATAAATATTATTTGATTGTTCATGATTATTTTCCTAGTGAAAAAAGAAATTGTACAGTATTAGAATCTAACAAATCTGCTAACGCAAAAGGTGCAGCAACTGGAATGGCTGTTACTGTCGTTGCGGTAGATGCTGTATTTTGAAATGTAGTACGATTGGTAGAGGTATTTCCATCTTTTCCATACCACCCCCAGATCTCACCACCAATATAATCATGCGTTCCTGCAAAAGACTCAACCACCATATCCGATAAACTCCCTGATTTATATGGAATTACAACGCCACCAGGCAAATACCATCCACCTTCTATTGGTTGGAAGCCACCAGTGGGACCGTAAAGGTTACTCGCTTCTGGACTTTTATTGACAAAATCTTGATAGGTTGGATAGTTTTCATCTCCTTTGTAGGTATAATTTCCTTTTGTATCAGTAATTAACTTACCATTATCATTATCACATCTATGATTACCTTCACCACAAATTGTATCCGTATCTAAGCGTACGCCACCTAACTTAACCCCATCAAAATAACCACTGTCATACGACACATTATTAATCACCTGTCCCGTTTTTTGATCAATCACCATTCCTGGCGATTGTCGAGAATTGGCCAGGCTTTCTTCTCGCATTCTGGTTGCAGCTAATTGCAAACTACCCTGTGTAATTCCTATTGTCGGATCAGCCGAAATAATATTGACCAGTGTTTCTAACAAACGTCTTTGATACTGTAATTTATATATTTCAGCATACAATTCTGTTTTTTCATCTTCTGTTTTAGCTTCCTTAATTTGATCTCTCAAATCTGCTTGCCTAGATTCTGTATAATTACTTATTAGCTGCTGACTATTATCTCTAAATTCTTTTGTCACATTGACCTGTAAGTTGATTTCCTTTAATACTTTATCTTTATCAAAATTATTTTTTAACGCACCGCTATTTTCTTTAGCAGTTTCAGTACTCACATTGGTGTGAATATCTGCTTTGGCTTGTTCAGCCGTTTTCCCTGTCAATTCTTCCTGACGTGCCGTTTCTTGAATGGTAATGTTTTTGGTGTTAATACCACTTCGGGTCACACTGCTGTCTTTCTCGCTGTCTAAACCAAAACCAACCGATTTACCTGTTCCTTTATTTCCTTCATTTCTAAGTTGTACAGCATCTCCTTTTTGAGGGGCATCCTGACCCAACGATTTTCCACTAATGCTCGCACTGCCACTGATGCCAATCCCTTTGGCATCGTATTCGGTAACATTATGAATATCAGAAGCTGTTAATGTGCCTGTGCTTAAACTATTTTTACCTGCATCTTCAGCTTTTTGATTAGAGGTGATGATTGTACCTTTAAGATCGGTATTGTTCTTTACATTGATCTGATAGCCATCATCCCCTGCAAATATCCCCGATTGTTCAGTAACAGAAGCATAATTGGCATTGATATTCGATTGGCTATAACTACCTGAAACCGATGCACCATAACCCACAGTGGCTTGACCTGATATGTTCTGTTGCTTGGCTTTATAGGTTGCTTTGTCTTGTAAGCTTTCAATATTCAGTTCTTTGGCGGTTACTGTTACCCCTTTGCCTTGTACCTGCCCACCTTGAATATTGGTTGCATTGCCACTATTGATGTTGGTTTTGCTGTCTTGTGAACCAACATGACTATTCAGATGGCTAATTTCATCGCCATTGCCTGTGCCTTTGCCAACATTTCCACCAGCGGTTACACCAAAGGCTAATCCATTACTACCATAGCTCACAGCAACTCCGACATTAAAGCCCTCGCTCTTATTCCCTGAACGCTCTGTGGTATTTTGTTCAAATGATTTGATGTTAATGTCATGGTCGGCAGTTAAATTTGTACCTTGCTTGCCTAATACATTTGAACCAATAATATTGATATTGGATTGATCACCTGCACCTGTCGCTACAATATTGGTTTTACCCCCAGCATAGACTTGGCTCGATGCCCCTGTTGTACTGGCTGTTTTACTAAAATTGGTATCCTTTTGCTGACCATAGGTAATACTGACACTGACATTAGCACCTTGCGCTAAACTACTAGCACTGGTTGCCGCATCTTTAAGTTGAGCAAGTGATTGCCCTGCTTGGTAAGCATCAAATCCTGCATTCGCAGCCGCCATTGCATTCACTCGGTCATTTTTGCTTTGTCCAACTTGTTGGACGGCATTTGCTGCGGTTTGAATGGCTGAGACCACTGGAACGTTTACTGCAAGGGTGAAGCCTTTTTGTTCACGCTCATATTGATAGTTATTTGCACTTTGTTCTTTTGCAGCTTCAATGTTGACTTGCTGGGCTTGTATATTGACGTCACCTTGCTGCGCCGATACTGTACTACCTGTTTGTTGGTAGTTTTGACCAGCAATAATGTTGGTATTACCCTTTAAACTTCCCACTGTAGATGCTGTGCTATTGGCCTTTTGTGTTTGGTTATCGGTGGTTTCTTTAATTGTTCCTATGGTAAAACCAATTCCTCCGCTACTAAACAGGCCTGATTTTTGTTTAGCAGCCAGATGCTCTTCGCTTGAATTAGTGGTTGCTGCTTCAATGTTGATATTGTTTTTTGCACTTAATCTAGTGTCTTGGTCTGCAATGACTTGACTGCCTTTGACCTTAATATCTTGTTCGGCATTCAATGTAATATTTTTTGCACCAATGACACTTGCAACGGCTTGGGTATTGGATGCGCTGTCTTTAAAGCGATAGGTCGATGAACTGAATACCCCTTTACTGGTGCTTTTTAATGCATCATCCGCTGTTTTAGTATATTCGCCCGATTCGATATTGATATTCTTCGCTTGCCCAACCACATTGCCTTGTTCACTGTTAATTTCAGAGCCACGTACATGCAGGTCTTGCCCCGCTTTGAGCTGGATATCGTTGCTTGCTTGCAACTTACTACCAATTTCTCCATGCTCACTTCGTTTAATGTAGTTCTCTGAATCTTTAATATTGTCTTGTTTTTCGCTCACCTCGACAGTACCAATAGCAATGTTATTTTTGGCATCAAGTTGAGTTATACCATTTACACTCGCATTTGAAATTTCGCCTGCTTTAAGCACAATATCATGTCCAGCCTGTAATGACAGAAGACCATCTTCAGTTTTACCTGTCACATAAACACCAGCCTGACGATTGATATGGGTATTTGAACCTTGTGCATTCTCTGATGTTGCTGTAGTACTCACCACATTGATGTTTTGTCCTGCTTTTAAGAACAATTGTTGCTTGGCATCAATGGCGCCACCAAGGTTGTTAATATCAGTTTGTGCATTCGCTACAAGTTGATTCGCATTCATCCGTCCACCTAAGTTATCAATGCGATTCGCATTAATCACTAAAGCCTGACGTCCAGCAATGGTGCCACTATTGTTTAATGTTTTTTCAATATCTAAAGCTGTATTTTGTCCAGCCAATAATGCACCTGAACCATTAATATCCCCAGATTGAACACGGACATAGACCTGTGGTACTAAAACGGTGGTGGTCGTACCATCAGCAAGTTTCACTGGTTTTTCAACTAACCATACAATATCTGTGGTTAAACGTGCAATTTGTTCTGCGCTTAATGCAATCCCAAGGGTGAGATTCATAGCCTTGGCAGCACTCACACCATTCTGCATCAATTGCTGGTATTGTTCTTCATCACTACTATAACCCTCTAAGAAACGACGACCTGTCAATTGATTAATTTGTTGATTAATCAACTTTTGTTCATAGTAGCCATCACCTAAACGTTTATGCAAATTGGCTGGGTCTGTATTTAACATATTCAACATGTAATCACTGCCCAACCATTTTCTGTAATTGGTAAAACTTGGATCTGTTTCAATCAAATACTGTGTATTATTCGGGTTAATACTAAATAAGCTGCTGTTCGGTAAAGTGGTAGTCACATTCATTGTTCGAATACGAATATCATCTTGCTGATCAGACTTGATCGTCAGCGAATCGGTTGTATTCGGAGTATTGGTAAGTTGTGCATGCTCCTGATAAGCAAAGACACCTAGATGTAAATCTGTTAAAATAGGTGCAGGTTGATACGATGAAATAGACTCCCCTGTATCATCGCGTCCTTTTTTATGGTGACGGTAGTAACTATGGATAATACCTTCATCACTTACAATCGTTTGCCCTAATGTTTCATGATTGACTAAGTCTTTCACATCAACGAATAAGGATTTTCCAGCAATAATTTGGCTATCTGAGTTTAATAAAGATGTACCCGTAATCTTAAGATTACCACCTGCAAGAATTTGCCCAGGTGCTGAATCGGTGACCTGAGTTTGCTGCGTGGTTCGATCATAATCATATTTATGCCAATTTTCATGCCACACCCCATCAGGAGTCACCATATGGTCACTTTCATTATTTTGGATTGACCAACCCAGTGTATCCTGACTCCCTTCGGCATAGCGTTGGTTTTGTCCCTGTGCTTCATATTCAATCAGATGTTGCTGATCAACTTGTTTAAGCTCAGTTTTAAAATGCTCATTGGTGTTGCGAATATTTTGACTATTTAGGGTTAAATCATTACCCGCTTCAATTTTGGCACTATTATTATTAATGTTCGTCGCCTGACCTTCAGCCGTTTTACTACTGCTCAATTGACCCGCAATAGCAAGATTACCCTCACTTGAAATTAAAGCGCCTTCTTTATTTGTTACCAATTGTGCACCAATATCCAATTGCTGCCGTGCCGCAATTACCGCAGCCTTATTTTCATTCGCAAGTGTTTCTTCTTGATTAATTAATTCATTGGCTGCAAGCGCAACATAATTACCATAAATTTTTCCCGTACCAATGTTATTAATTTTTCCAGTCACTTCAAGCAAGGTTTGGCCATTACTATTCATTTCACCACGGTTGGTCAAATTCTCGCTCTGTAAATGAATTGCATTTTCAGCAACAATGCGACCATTCTCCTGATTATCGATATTCTTGGCATTGAGCTGAATCGCATTTTCAGCTTGTAGTTCGGTCGTATTGGTCAGATCTCCAAGCGTGCTGATCGAAAGTAAATTGCCTGCAACAATTTTATTTTGCGTTGTGAATGAGTCTTGTAAGCTCAAACTTAAATTACGCCCTGATGCCAGATCACCATCGGCTGTGATTGATTTTGCCTGAAGGATTACATCTTGGTTCGCAAGAATCTGTCCTTCTTGATTATTTATATTTTGTGCCTTAATGCTGTTGTCTTCAGAAGATAAAAGTTTACCTTTGAAGTTTTGAATATCGCCTGTTTCAATGGTCAGAGTTTTTCCTGCAACCATTTGCCCTTCTTGATTTAAAAGTTGATCACTTTTGATATTTAAAGAACGATCAACTTGTAAATTCCCTCGAGTATTCTCAACTGTATTGGCTTGGATATCTGCTTCCTGAACACGAATATCACCCTCAATATTTTTAAACTGAGAGCCCTTCATGCTCAGAATATTGAGGTTTAATGTGGCTTGGCGATTATCTAAACTCTGGGTTACATTTAAATCCACCTCACCATTAGCTGTCATTTTCCCAGCATCATTTTGAATGCTATCCGCTTGAATCCGCCCTTGTGCTAAGTTGGTCGCAATCGCTGTAGTGGCCTCACTGGTACTTCCCCCACCTGTAGCCGTACTCGATGCAGATGTATTTCCTGTCGTTCCTGCTTGTCCTGTGCCTGTACTTGTTCCGCCTGAACCTGCTGTACTGTCAAGCTCGGTATAACCGATCAAGCCTTTATCCGTATTATTTAACGTTTTTACTTGAATACTTAGGCCTTGTAAACCCGTTTGAACGATACTACCTTTATTCTGTAATTGTTGGGTTTCAATATCCAAACGCCCAGCATTGATATCACCTTGGTTTTGTAAAGTCTCTTGGTTACGAATATTGAGTTCTGCTGAAGTTGCAATTAAACCTGTATTACTTAAGCTGTTACTTTGTATGTTTTGTTGACCAAGACTCGAAAGACTACCACTGTTTTTGAGGTCTTGAGCTTGGATATCCAGTGTCGCTTGGCTCGGATTGGTTTTGTCCTGTGCAACGATAGCACCTGTATTACTTAGCTGACCATCAGCGCTAATATGAACATTGCCTGCTGAAGCAAAGACCTGACCAGCGTTGTTAATCCCAATGCCCTTTTCTGTACTGACAAGGCTAATCTTGCCTGAATACATACCACCTAAGCTACCTGTATCAATGGCAAACTGAGGTGTGTTTGAGCTGCTTGTACTTGATTTTTCGGTTACATTTTGATTGACATCAACATCATTTTGTCCCGTTACAACTTGTAGATCTTTGGCCCACACTCCTGCATTAATTTGGGCAACACGACTGAGTAACTGGGTATAATCAGCTTGACTCGTGTCTAAGCCTTTTCCTGTAATGTTAATCACGCCATCACGAATTTGAAAACCTGTCACTTGTCCATTATTCAGTAATGGGTTGCCTGTCGTAAGTGTGACTCGACTGGCATTGATAAAACCGCCACCATCCACACTTATCCCAGCTTGATTGGCAATGATCACATCGGCACGACGACCACCCACCTCAACATAACCATTCAAATAACTTGGATTACTGCTATTAACCTGATTGACGATGACTTTGGCTTCACCACCAGCTAGCCAAGGGTTGCCTTGAATATAGCCTGCCAATTGGGTTTGGGTGTTTTGGCGACTGTTGTTTAAAATCACACCTTTTTGATTCACATCAAACTGTTGGTATTGGTTCATCGAAACCCCAGCTTGCGTTGGGGTCTGAATATTGACCTGTGTGGTGCCATTGGCCGCATTCACAATCGTCGGACGCTGATTCGCCGCTGCATTTGAATCGGCAACAATTCCTGCATGTACACGCATTGAACCACTAAAAACTGCTGCCCCTGCCATCAACAACATCGAGAACGAAAGAACTTTTAAAGCTAAACCTGTGCATGTCTGCTCGACGGTTTCAATTTTTGTATCTCCATTAAAACGATTGCTGTGCTGCCCTGCAACAGAGACATTTTCGGCAACGGCAATCATCTCACCACGGGTTTTACTAAAAATGGTTTTATAAAAGTTCTTGTTCATATGACTGACCTATACAATGTCACAATTCATCTAATGCATGAATTGCAGTTTTCATCTTAATTTATTTTTGAAATTGGTGAAGCGTGTTGCCAGTACTTAAAATCTTCTCGGCTTAATTGATTACCCTTGAAGCACATCACTTTTAGCCCCTTTTCTTTTCCTCGGTGGTAAAGCGATCTAAAAAATGACAATGGAAATAATTCCTTACTCAGAATCTCTTTGATATCTAGAGTATGTCCAAAAGGTGCAAACCAATCTATGATCCACATCCGATCACCACTTTTACTCTCTGCCAGTGTTAAGGGATGACCTTGGCTTTGGATATATTTGTGTTCAGTGGTCTCATCTAGATATGCCCAACTGACATACCCCACCACACGGTCATTTTCAATAAACAGTGCAAACTGTCGATGCTGTAAATATGGAACAATGCGCCCCATGAAGTAGCTTAAGGGTGCATTTTTTAACGATGGAACATATTGCCACAACCATACGAGTGAGCCCAAAACCTCGGCCTCACTCCAATGCTCAGTTGGATAATGTGTTGGTGCAATCACCCCAAATTTATTTATTTTCATTTTGCATTCACATTAAAATGAGTAGCTGGTACTAAATCCAAAGTTCATGTCATAGTTTTGAAAATACTCAGGCTTTTTCAACGGCTTCCCTGCAAAGACATCATAGTACAGGTTACCACCTGCTTTTATTTGTCCTCGAACGCCCATTGCAGCACCAACGAGCGTCTGCCCCAATAGCCACTGTGCCGATGGGCCACTGACATGTCCTGCATCAAGTGCCATATAGAATTGATGTGATGGATTAATGGCAAGTGCTAAATCATTGCGCCAATACAGTCCACGCTCAGCAGATAAGGTTAAATCACCATCAAAACCACGCACGGTATAACGCCCGCCAATCGGCAAACGATCTTGTGCGCTTAATGGTGTATCATTGTATTGACCATGCAATGCACTGGAATAATTTAAGTTTTGTGTTCCCAATTGAAATGGAACTTGAAGATTGGCATCTAAAGTCCAAATCTTCATCCGTGACGTTCCTTCACCTGTCGACTCTTCAGGAACAGGACGAGCATCTAAAGCGCCTGTGCCTCGTTTATAACCCAAACTTAAATCTAGAATGGCATTTTGAATATATTCACGATGATCAAGATTTAATTGCCAACCTGCGACGTCACGTCTTTGTACCGTCAATTCTGCATCATCAATATAGCTATTGGATTTCGTATGCCAACCTTTGATCGTAACAGACGTTTTACGCTTTGCGTCACGATACAGTAAGCGGGTTAAGCTAATGTCTTGAGATTGGCTTTTTCCATTATAGTCATAAACGTTATTGGTGCCTGCAACCGCTTGATGATACTGGTACTGACTCACATTGGTACTAATAAGCCAATTTTGATACGGAACAGAATAATGAATGGCGTAGTTCGTAGTACGACCTTTGACGCGATGATCGTTTTGGTCAGTAATTTCAGTTTGATCCGCTAAGTTTCGACCCAATGTCACATAAAAAAGATCACTTCTGAATAGAGGATTATCTACGGAAACAGTGACATTGCCTTGATACTTTCCTGTTTGGCGACTTCCAGCATCATCTACACTCATAGTCAGGCGTACAGGAATTGTACGTTGTTTCCATTTTACAATGACATCACTTTGATTCGGTGCATCTGCTGGAACAATTTGAATATCCGCTTCCACTGTCGGTACACGTTTTAAGTTTTCTAGTCCTTGCTCTAGCGCTCTTAAATTTAAAATATCTCCCGCTTTGATCGGAAAGATATTTTTTGCATATTGAATACGATCTGCATGGGTGCTGCTTTCATCATTTAAATCAAGCTTGATCATATGCACCAAACCCGGAACCACCGTCAAGTTTAAGATACCTTTACTTAAGTCTTGAGGAGCAGCAAGAATACGAGTCGTTGTATAGCCTTTCGCAATCAGAATATTTTGGGTACGTGTCATCAGCAAATTAATCCGCTGTTCCCCCATACACATACCTTGCCTAAATCCAAGTTCTTCGACAGCTTGTTGTAGATAAACTCTGAATTTTTTACTGTATTGCCCACTGATTTGAATATTTTGAATCTTAAAACATGGAGAATCTTCAATATCAGTGAGTTTTATGATTTGTTTTTTTATGGCCGTATTTAAATTAACATCTCTTGCTGGTTGAATAATTTTATTTAATTCTGCTTGGCGCTGCTGGTTCTGTATCAATCCATCAATAGCAGGATCAAATACCTCTGCAAATCCCATAGGAGCAATTGCCAAACCACTAACACATAGTGATAGGCTCGCTAACAATTTATTCTTATTTAACATTTTTAGTATCTATATAAATTTTGCGGGAAATATAACAAAATATAACAAAATATAACAAAATATTCAATTTTTTATTTAAAAAAAAATTACACCAACATAAATTAAACACCTAATTAATAATAACTTATTATTTACTTAATGATAAATAAAATCAAAAAAAGAGAGCTGAAGGCTCTCATAAAATTCATGATTTTCTAGATAAATTAAATGCTCTATTAATTTTAAGCACTCACTTCCATCTCAATTCACCACTCGAACACTCTGCTGCAAACCCTGTTGAATCTGCTGAATTTCAGGGATATTCTGCTTCTGATCGATTGAGGCAGCTTCATTCAACTGCTCTGGATAAAACTCCTCTACAACCTCTATCCCATCCTCTCCCTCATCCCGATCAAATACTGCATTGGCATAACCTTGCCGTGCCACCTGATCAAGTAACTCTTGCTGAAAGCCGCAAGCTTGGGCTTCTTGTTGTAGTTGATTGGCTTCGATGATGGCATGTTGCAAACTGACTCCCTCCCTTAAAGTCAGATCCACATGATGGATTGGACATAAAAATAATATTATACATTAAATATCAATTATTTACAACAATAAATAAAAATTATGGTGTAAAATTGGTGTAGTTAAAAAAGTTTTGGATAGATAATCACTTTATAATTGATTGATCTGTTCAAGGCACTTTCGATTATCATGATCCCACAGATAGAAATTTGGGCGAAAATAATCAATATAATTTTTTAACTGAATCCGTAGTGCACCAATATCACCAAAGGTATAACGATAAAATTATGCCACCATGTTAAATCTATAAGCTTCCTTTCCGAAATAAGGAGAGTGTAGCCGTTACAGTGGCTCAGTTTTAATCAGCATTTTAAATAAATATTGGCGTGAAGTAGCTCATTTTTATCCGCCATTTATAGTCCAGAACCTCCTGATAAAACCATACAGCTTTGTTCTAGTGTAAGGTGGCTTCTTTTTTAAAATACTAGGCAAAAAAGCGTAATCCAACCCCTGGTATAGTATAAATATAGCGTGGACTTAAAGCTGAATCCCCAATTTTAGTCCTAAGTTTTTTCACCAAAATGCGGAGATAATGGGTATCTTCTTCATGAGTAATACCCCATAAGTCGGTCATAATTTGTTTTTGCGTGACAACCTTACCCTGATGGCGAATCAGCAGTGCTAACAGTTGAAATTCCTTTTTGGTGAGAATAATTTCTTCGTTAGCGAGCTTCACCATATGTTCAGCTACATCCACAGATAATTGACCATCATCAAATATAATTTTATATTCAGATTGCTGTGGTTTATTGCGAAACATTACCCGAATACGTGCACATAATTCCTGAATGCTAAAAGGTTTAGTAACGTAGTCATTCGCACCTGCATCCAATAATTTAATTTTTTGATTTTCATCAGGACGGGCTGAAAGTACAATGACAGGGATATCTGACCACTGTCTTAACTCAATCAAAACATCTTGCCCATCCACATCTGGTAAACCCAGATCCAGAATCAAAAGATCAGCCCCTTGCGTAGCCAAAATCTCTAACCCATTCATGCCATTTTCAGCGACATGCACCTGATAGCCTTGCGCTCGTAAGGCAATGTCCAAAAATTTTCGGATTTGAGGCTCATCATCAATAATCAGAATTGATGAATTGGGATGGATTGTTTGCGGCATAAAAATGTTTTTAGTCCTGATGTAACGGTAATCGTATGCGAATTAAGGTACCTTGACCATCTGTTCCGCCAAAAGCTTCGATACTGCCCATATGAGCGCCAATAATTGCTTTGACAATCGCTAGCCCTAAACCTGTCCCCATTTTCCCTCGATCGCCACGCTGCATGGTATAGAACATATCAAAAATTTGTTCACGTTCATCTTCAGGAATGCCGATCCCCTGATCGATAATGTCAATTTGCAGAAATTGTTCCTCTTGCTGAATCTTTATTTCAATTGGAACATTCTCTGGTGAGAACTTTGCGGCATTTTCCAAGACATTAAAAATGGCTTGTTCAATCAAAGCAGGATGCACATACAATTGAGGAAGTTCTTCCGCCAAAGCAACTTCGATTTTCACCTCAGGCTGATAGCGTTTAAGCCGTTGCATTGCCGAGCCAATCAGTTCATCTACACCGATCCAAGCACGACTCAAAGTCAAACCTTGATGACCTAATCGAGTCATATCCAATAGGTTTTGAATATAACGATCGAGTCGTTCGCCTTCAATGTGAATGGTGTCTAATAATTCATGCCGATCGCTTTCAGGCATTTGTTCGCCATAATATTTAAGCGTATCTGCCGAGCCAATCATCGCGGCTAAGGGTGAACGTAAATCATGTGATACCGAAGAAAGTAAGGCGGAGCGGAGCTTTTCCGTTTCAGCCACCACTCTAGAATTTTCCAACTGTAAAGAAAGCTGAACCCGAGAAACAGTTTGCGCAATATCTTCAATCATCAACTCAGTTAAACGTTGCAATTCAAAACTGATGGTTTGAGCGTTTTGATTAAACCGAATTGCAATCACGCCATATTCTTTCACCAAATTTAACGGAATAAACCACCAATCAGAATTGGTCAGCGTATTGGTAAAGCGTCCACAGGGTTTCGCATTCTTTTGTGTCCAATCTGCGGCTATTTGATCTTTTTCATTTAAAGCAGAGACATCGCCTAAAGACTGATTTTCAACTTTTAACCAGATCGTCGCATTTAATGAAGTTTCCAAATGTTGTTTGGCGACGGTTAATACCTGTTCAATATCCACACATGTCGATAGCTTGCGCTCCAATTCTTGTAATTGTAACGACACTGAATTTGCAGCGCGTAAACTCAACACCTGAGCACGTAATTGATTGGCTAAACGCCCGACCAGTAAGGCTGAAATAATGAACGTGATAATGGTAATCACGCCACGTTCAGCACTAATCATAAAGGTAAAGCGAGGTTCAATAAAAAAGTAGTTATAGAGTAAAAAACAGATGAATACGCTGATAATTGTAATCAACATGCGGGCACGTATCGCAACCAATAATACAGTCACAATAAAAATCAAAGCTAAGTCGCTATACCCAATAAAATGATCACTGATTGCCGCCACAATCAGTCCTAGCAATACAATAATGATACTTTCAAATACTTCGCATCGATTAAAAGCCAAGCCTTGTTCTAGCCAAGATGAATGAGCTGTATCGTTCTGCGGGCTGGTCTGATTATTTTGAGCTTTTAAAGGCTGAACAAAGGTGATTTCAAAAGGGTGCTGTTTTTCTAAAAGTTGGTCAGCAATATGATCTGAAAATAAGCGTTGCCATAGCGATTTTTGAAGGCTCTTGCCAAGTAAAATATTGGATGCACCATAATCATAAGCCGCTTGTAAAATGGTTGATGCAATATGATTGCTATAGAGTAAATAGGTGTCTGCACCAAGCTTACGTGCTAGGTTAAAAGCCTTCGTCACCGTAAAAATTTGTATCGTTTCGGCTTTACTTTTTTGAATCGAAATGACGCTCCACGTTGCATTGCATCTTTCCGCAATCCGATGGGCACGGCGTACCAAATCTTCAGAGAATTCAGAGCCATCTATCGCCAACAGGACATGATTTTGAATCGGAATAATCTGCCCTTGCGCAACAAATTTTTCTCGATAATCAATATCGACCTGCCCTGCAACAGTTTGAATCGCCAGATCGCGTAACGCTGTCAAATTTGCAGCTTTAAAAAAACCTTGCAATGCATGGGGTGCAACATCGGCGAAATAAATCTTGCCATGATTCATTCGTTCTAATAATTCAGGAACAGGTAAATCAACCAGCCGAATATCTTTCAAACGTTTAAGTAATGCATCAGGTACAGTTTCAGTTACCCGAATCCCCGTAATTTGGTAAACCACATCATTGAGGCTTTCCAAATGCTGAATATTTAAGGTGCTATAGACATCAATGCCTGCATCCAACAACTCATTGACATCTTGCCAACGATATTCATGCCGACTATTGGGTACATTACGATGGGCCAACTCATCAACAAGCACAATTTGAGGCTTTAATTTAAGAATGTGGTCGAGATCCATCTCTTCCAACATTCGCCCCTGATATTCCACGGACTTTCTTGGAATAACATTCAGCCCTTGAATCAAACGTTCGGTATCAGATCGACCATGGGTTTCTACGACCCCGACTACCATATGCTGCCCTTGTTGCATCAGCTCATGCGCTCGGGTTAGCATGGCATAGGTTTTCCCAACCCCGGGGGCTGCACCCAAAAAAATAGTCAAACGTCCAGATTGTTCACGTTGACTATGTGCCAACCACGCATCTGCTTTGTTATTGCGGTCAATCTGCATAAGGTCTGTTCTATCAAAGTGTGGTCGATGACAATTGATCTAAGGCTAAATTCAACTGCAACACATTCACTCGCGCTTGCCCATATAAACCAAACTGTGTAGGCTGAATCTGTTGTTGTACCAAATCACGAACTTGTTGCTCAGGTAAATGGCGTTGCTGAGCTATTCGTTTCACCTGTAAAAAAGCACTTTCAGGTGAAATATCTGGGTCGATTCCGCTTCCCGATGCAGTCACCATCTCGTTCGGCACTTGTTGCTCAGTAATCTGATTGTTCTGTGCAAACTGTGCGGTTCGTTCCTTGATCTGTTTTTGCAAATCAGGATTGGAGATTGCCAAATTACTGCCTGCCATGCCATCTACACTGTAACTTACCGCACTCGGTCGCCCATGGAAATATGGTTCACTGACAAAATTTTGCCCCACCAAACTTGAGCCCACAACTTGTCCGTTCAGTTCAATTAAGCTGCCATTGGCTTGTTTTGGAAAGATCAACTGTGCAATGGAGACACTTGCTGTAGCGTACAACACGCCTGCAATAAAGAAACCAACCGCAACCAAACCGAGACTTGGGCGTAAAACCGAATGAACGAGATTCGATAATTGAAGATTTTGTTGATTGAATTGCTCATGCTTCAATAAATTATTCATCTTTAACTCCTAAATCCACAATGACACAACAAGGTCAATTAACTTGATCGCAATAAACGGAAAGATCACTCCACCCACCCCATAAATCAACATATTACGGCGTAGCAATTGCAAAGCACTGGCTGGTTTAAACTGTACCCCTCTTAATGCCAATGGGATCAGCATTGGAATGATTAAGGCATTAAAAATCAATGCTGAAATCACAGCACTGCTTGGGCTACCGAGTTGTAGAATATTCAATACCCCAAGTTGAGGAATCGCCACCGCAAACAAGGCTGGTAAGATGACAAAATACTTGGATACGTCATTTGCCAACGAAAAGGTGGTTAAGGCGCCACGAGTGATGAGTTGCTGCTTACCAATCTCGACCACATCCAGTAATTTGGTTGGATCTGAGTCCAAGTCCACCATATTGCCTGCCTCCTTCGCAGCCTGAGTACCTGAATTCATGGCTAAACCAATATCTGCCTGCGCCAAAGCAGGTGCATCGTTGGTACCATCACCCACCATAGCGACCAATTTCCCTGCTGCTTGCTCGTTACGAATGCAAGCTAATTTGTCCTCAGGTCTCGCCTCCGCAATATAATCATCCACCCCTGCTTCAGCAGCAATCGCAGCCGCAGTCAAAGGATTGTCTCCTGTGACCATAATGGTTTTGATGCCCATTTCACGTAGCAGCGCAAAGCGATCTTTAATCCCTTGCTTGATTACATCAGAAAGTTCAATCACACCTAAAATATTGTGATTTGAAGAAACCACCAATGGCGTTGCACCTTTAGAAGCAACTTGCTCTACACGGGTTTTAAGCTCAACATTGTCTTTGATTTCTTGATTGGTAAAGTTAAGGATGGCATCGACAGCACCTTTACGAATCTTTTGTCCTGTGACTAAATCCACACCCGATAACCGTGTTGAAGCACTAAACTGAATGAATTCGGCATCTTTTGGCTCTTGGATGCTTTCACCTAATTCTTTCCCAAGGCTGATTACCGACTTACCTTCAGGGGTTGGATCAGCAAAGGAAGTGAGCATTGCTGCTTGACGTAACTCACTTGGTGTCACACCTGCCAATGGATAAAAAGCAGTGGCTTGGCGGTCTCCATAAGTGATCGTGCCTGTTTTATCCAACAGTAGCACATCAATATCACCCGCAACTTCAACCGCTTTACCTGATTTAGCTAATACGTTGGCTTTTAAAGCACGGTTCATCCCTGCAATCCCAATCGCAGGCAACAAACCGCCAATCGTGGTTGGAATTAAACACACCAACAGTGCAATCAGCAAAACCATACTGATTTTAATCCCTACCATTGAACCAATAAAAGGTAAGGTTGCCACCACCACAATAAATGTGATGGTCATGATATTCAGTAAGATACTTAGTGCAATCTCATTCGGTGTTTTCTGGCGATTGGCACCTTCAACCAAGGCAATCATACGGTCTAAGAAGCTATGCCCCACTTCATTACTGACTCGAATAATAATTTCATCGGACAAGACTTTAGTGCCCCCAATCACGCCTGAACGATCCGTATTCGCTTCTCGCAGTACGGGTGCAGACTCACCTGTGACAGCCGATTCATTGATCGTGGCAAAGCCTTGAATAATCTCACCATCCGCAGGAACAATTTCACCTGCTTTGACGACGACTAGATCATCTTTTTTGAGCAGGTTTGCAGAAATCGTATTCGGCACAGCATTTAAATCTAGAATATGATTTGCGGTTAAGTTTTCACGAGCCTGACGTAAAGATGCAGCTTGTCCACGTCCTTTGGCTTCTGCGACCGCTTCAGCATAATTGGCGAATAATACCGTGACCAATAAAATCAAGCTTAGGACTAAGCCAAAAACTAAGCTGGTATTTCCCATCAACGTTGCAATGATGGTTAACACTGCTCCAATCCATACGCATGCCATGACTGGATTTTTAAAAGCATGTTGAGGCAGCAATTTATAAAAAGTTTGCTGAATAATTTCTTTATTCAAAATATCCATGTGTTGTGTCGCATTTGAATGTTTCATTGTGCTTGCTCCACGCTTAAACTTTTATCGATAAATAGTCAGCAATTGGTCCAATCACTAACACTGGCATAAATTGCAATAAGGTGAGAATCAACACGATTCCGATTAAGGTTAGTGCAAAGGTTGGTGACTCGATCTGTAAAGATCCCTTACTTTCTGCTGCTTGAGGTTTGGTTGCCAAACTGACTGCAATCAATACAGGAATCATCAATACGCTATAACGACCTGCCAACAAAGCTACGCTGGTACTGAGATTCCACCATATTGTGTTATCAGCCAAGCCTTCGAAACCAGAACCATTGTTAGCAAAAGCAGAGACATACTCATAAAACACTTGGCTAATGCCATGAAAAGCTGGATTTGAATTACCTGTAATCGATGGAAATGCAATCGCAATCGCAGTCAGTCCAAGAATCACCACAGGTTGTAATAAAATCACGAAGGCCAATAACTTAATTTCTGTGACTTCAATTTTCCGTCCAAACAGTTCAGGGGTACGTCCTGTCATCAAGCCTGCGATAAATACCGCCAGAAATAGATAAATAAAGAACTGCAATAGACCACAACCAATCCCGCCCCAGATCGCATTGATCAACATATTGCACAGTTCAACCAAGCCTGTGAGCGGTGAAGCTGAATCATGCATCATATTGACCGAGCCGTTATTGACTTGTGTGGTTAAACTTCCCCACAGTGCAGAAGCATCCGTACCAAAGCGAGTTTCCTTACCTTCCATCAATGCCATATTTGGCATTAGTGAAGATTTTTCAGCCCACAAGGTCAATAGCGTTGAAGAAAGTGACATCAACAACATGCTACTAAAAATCATCCACATCAATTTTTTACGTTGGATAAAGCGACCAATCATAAATACGACAGAAAGTGGAATAAGTAATATTGCAATCATTTCAAGCACATTAGACAATGGCGTTGGATTCTCTAAAGGCACACTACTGTTTGGCCCATACCACCCCCCACCGTTACTGCCCAGTTGCTTGATCGCAACCATTGGTGCGACTGGACCAAGTGGAATATGTTGAGTTTTAACTTCCACAGTTTGATCCAATACTTGTGCTGTTGGACCCGCAGACAGGGTTGATGGAACGCCTTGAAAGGTCAAAAGCAAAGAAAAAATCAAGCCGAGTGGAATGAAAAACCGAAATAAGGGGCGGATGATATCCATCCAGTAATTACCTAAGTTAATCGTACTCCAGTCTTTCTTATCCGCACCTTCTGCTCTCCCTGATTGTAGGAATAAAGCTCTCAACATCGCTGCAAGCAATCCTAAGCCAATAATCGGTGACAAATATTGCAAACCAACAATTGCAGTCATTTGTGCAAAATAAGATAGTTGTGCTTGTCCTGAATAATGTTGCTGATCGGTATTGGTCAAGAAGGAAATCGTTGTATGTATAGCCAAGTCCCATTTCATATTTGGAATATGATCAGGATTGAATGGCAACCATGCTTGAGTCATAAAAACTGCAACACTAGCCACTAACAACAAAGCATTACTTAGTACAAAAGCACTAAAATATTGCCGCCAGTTCATGCCTACTTGTTTCACGCCAAGCACAGTGTAAATCGGCTGCTCAATCCATTTAAATAATCGATCACTTTTCATTGGCCTTGCTTGCATGACATCAGCAAGATAAGCACCTAGCGGATAAGCCAGCAGCAAGGAAAGGACAAATACAGAGATAAATTCCCACATAGCAAATGCCATTTAAAAATAGGTCAACTTTAGTATGGGAAGTGAGACCGTAAATTTTCTATATTGAAAAAACCAGTAAGCGTAAATTTTTCGTAAAAAAATTCCCCTCTTTACAAAAGGAGAAGAGAGTTGTGCCATCATGAATTAAAAATTAAGAGGCAAAAAAGC
>NZ_JBTKVD010000009.1:0-127353 GCF_054454555.1 Acinetobacter sp. ANC 4636
TACCAAGTTCGGAACGAATAGGCGCGATTGCGGTTCGAGAGGATTCAGCCGTACGTAGGGCTTGTGCAACTAATTCAACAACACCAGAATTCGACATTATTTTTTCCTTAAACTACGAAATGTAATTTTCTTATTACAAACAATGAGTGAATCATTGAACGCGGTCTGAAAATTTCCACAGTAGCCAAATGAATGCTTACAGCGATACGATATCTGGCTATCTATAAAAAACGTGTATTTAAAACCTGTTTAGAATCAAGAAAATATTATTTTTATTCCAATAGTTATTTTGTTTTTTATAATAGTTAGAAATGATAGATACATTTTTCATTTGTACTTTAATAAAAAAAATATTTAAAAAACATGTGGATAATTAACTTCCATCATTACAACGAAGAGCTCATATTTCAAATATGGCCAATTTATACGACTAATAGCTAATAAAAATTTATGAATAATTCGATAAATAATCGGGAAAATTTAAATAAACTATTGTTTTTATTAAGTAAAATATTTATAAAATTAAATAATAACTCTCTAAACGATTCAGAATCAATGAAATTGAATTTGGGTAACGATAGAAAAAAATGATCGTCAGATCACAAAAATATATCCAATAAATTTAATAATATATTTATATTTCAAATACTTATTATTTTAAAATTCTTTATAAATGATTTTAATTAGCCTATATAACGACTATTGACTAGGTTGTACAGACTTCAGTATTGGCAGTTAATTAAATGAATGTCAATGGAATGGATTTCGCTGTGAGTACGAAGCAAATTGATTACAATGCCCAAGTGGCAATTTTAGGTGCAGGCCCTGTCGGTTTGACCATCGCGAACTATTTAAGCAAACAAGGCATTTCAGTTGTTGTGGTAGAAAAACTGGATAGCTTGATTGATTACCCTCGCGCAATTGGTATTGATGATGAAGCTTTACGTACAATTCAGTCGCTTGGGCTAATTGATAAAGTTTTACCGCATACCACTCCAAATCATGCCATGCGCTTTTTAACACCTAAAGGCCATTGTTTTGCCGATATTCAGCCTATGACCCGTGAATTTGGCTGGTCTCGTCGAAATGCATTTATTCAACCTCAAGTGGATAAAGTTCTACTCGAAAACTTACAACAGTATGATACTGCAACGGTTCTTTTCTCACGTGATTTGACTAAATTTAGCCAAGATGCAAATGGCGTGACACTCAACATTGAAACCGCAGATAAAAAATCTGAAGTGGTTCGTGCACAATATTTAGTTGCTTGTGACGGTGGTAACTCGGTTGTTCGACGTACATTAAACATTGGTTTTGATGGAAAAACAGCGCCAAATCAATGGATCGTGATTGATATTGAAAATGATCCGCTTGCAACACCGCATATTTATCTGTGTTGTGACCCTGTACGACCATATGTTTCAGCCGCTCTACCGCATGGTATTCGTCGTTTTGAATTTATGGTCATGCCTGGCGAAACCCAGGAAGAACTGAGTAAACCTGAAAATATCAACAAACTCCTCTCCAAGGTGCTTCCAAACACTGAGAAGGTTGAAGTTATTCGTCAACGTGTATATACACATAATGCACGTATCGCCGATAAATTTCGTGTTGACCGCATTTTACTGGCAGGTGATGCAGCGCACATTATGCCTGTATGGCAAGGTCAGGGATACAATAGCGGTATGCGCGATGCCTTTAATCTGGCGTGGAAACTTGCCTTGGTTGTTCAAGGTAAATCAGGCCCTGCTTTACTGGATTCGTATCAAGTTGAACGTAAAGACCATGCTAAAGCCATGATTGATTTATCTGTGATGGCGGGTCATGTACTTGCACCACCAAAAGTATGGCAAGGCTTTGTACGAGACAGTATTGCTTATGCGCTCAATTATATTAAGCCAATTAAGCAGTATTTATTGGAAATGCGTTTTAAACCAATGCCGCAATACAAAGACGGTGCATTGGTAACAGACGGTCATAAACATTCGCCTGTTGGTAAAATGTTTATACAACCCCAAGTCAAACTCGAATCAGGTGAAACTGTACTACTTGATGACGTGATTGATAATGATTTTGCAATCATCGCATGGGGCGTTGATCCTAAATGGGGCATGAATGACGCAACCATGGCAAAATGGAAATCTTTGGGTGTGAAATTTATCCAAGTTTTGCCTGCCGTCCAGATTGATAATCCTGAACGTAAAAAACTTGATGGCGTAATTACTATTGGTGATTCTGGTATCGATATACGTAGTTGGTTTGGTAAAACTTCGCAATCGATTGTGATTCTGCGCCCAGACCGTTTTGTTGCAGCACTTGCGATTCCACAAACGCTCAATAGCATCAGCAACGATTTATTTGAAAAACTATATTCATAAGCCTGTATCTAATAAAAAGGTCGCTCATAAGGCGACCTTTTTTTATTTGTATGACAACCCTTATCCAGAGTCGGTGTGTCTATATAAGATTAATATGAAAGTGTTCTTTTAATATCTTTAAAATTAACTCAATCGTTTCATTTTTCTGGTTTTTTCGGTAACTCACATACAAATCAATCATGGGTAAAGACTCAACCGTGCTTTTCACAACCACTTTGTCACCAAGTAATGGCGTGACATATAAGGGCACTAGACTCCAGCCAACCCCCATCCCCACTAAATTTACATTCAATAAAATATTATTCGAATACTGAACAATATTGGGTGTAATTTTTTCTTGCTTAAAAAAATCCTTAATAATTTTGTGTAGCTGTGGTGAAGCAACTTCTTCACTGACAATAAAATCCTGCTGGTTAAAGCTTTTAATACTGATTTGCTTTAACTGCGCAGCAGGTGAATCCTTAGGTACAATCAAGGCTAACGGCTCTTGAAAAACATGAAATGATTCAAATTCCTGACTATCATCGGTATAGCGGGTAAAAGCAATATCAATCTCGCCTTTTTTCAGTGCCTGAAATTGATGTGCATCTGTAAGGCTTTGAAAATTGATATGTAAGTTTGGAAAGTGGGCACGAATATTCGGCATAATATAGGGAAATACTTTCATCTCGGCAACGGGAACAAAACCGATATTTAAATAATCGTGATTTAATTTAGCCACCTGACGGGCATCTTCTATGGCTTTTTCAGAATGCTTCAAGCAAAGTAGAGCCTCTTTTAAAAATGCTCTCCCTTCTTCTGTAAGCTCTACCTTGCGATTAGAGCGTAAGAGAAGCTGTACCCCCACTTCTTCTTCCAAATCCCTGATTTGCTGACTGAGTGAAGGCTGTACTGTACACATTTTTTGTGCTGCTTTCGTAAAATTTAACTCTTCCGCTACAGCAACAAAATACCGTAAATGACGTAATTCCATAACTTACTTGATCTTCCCTAGACGCCTTTAATCATACCTATCAAAAACTCATACTTGCAAAAAAACTTACATTTTTATGCCTTATATAGATTGATATTATTTCCTCCTCTTTATTTTCTCTTATAACGAGAAATAAAGAAGAAAGCTTAATAAACTCAACAAATAATCAGGTCATATTATATGATTCTTTTAGATTTATTGATTTACAATGATCTATTTTTACTATCGTTTCATAAAAAATAACTATCCATATTCAAGATATTGAAATAAATATACATTTTAAAAATTTATATTAATAATATTTAATTTACAATCCTAAAATAAGTCTGATTTATTATTTTATCGTGATTATGTCCGACTATTGTCTTGATATTTATAAATGATAATTAAACAGAGAATAACAAGCCGAATCGTAAGTTGAAAACGATTTGTATATTATTGATGGAGATCAATCATGGCACAAATACAAACAGGGAAAGTGCAAAAAATCTTAACGATTTTTTTGTGTTTTTTGGTCGCATTTTTTGAAGGCTATGACCTTCAGGCACCAGGTATCGCAGCAAAGGGAATTGCCACAACTTTTGGTTTAAGCAAAGTAGAAATGGGATACGTATTTAGCTTAGGCGTATCTGGTATGTTATTTGGCGCATTCTTTGGCGGGCGACTTGCTGATTATTTAGGGCAAAAGAAAGTTCTGATGCTTTCTATTGCAGTTTTTGGCATTTTTATGGTGATCACGGCATTTGCACCAAATGTTGAAGTTTTATATATAGCACGATTTTTTACGGGATTAGGTTTAGGGGCTGCAATGCCTGCCATGATTTCAGGTGTCGGCGATGAAGCAACTGAAAAAAATCGGGGTAAGTTAAATAGCCTGATGTATTGCGGTTTGCCCGTCGGTGCAAGTTTTGTTGCAGTTCTTGCGATCTTTTTACCAGAGATAAAATGGCAAACCTTGTTTTTGATTGGGGGAATCACGCCATTATTTTTGATTCCTTTCATATCTTTTGTTTTAAAAGATAAGCTTAAAGTCGTCACAGAAGTACAATCTGTTACAGCTATGCCAAGCACGATGAATGTTTTGTTTAAAAACAAGCAATACAGACATACCCTTCCGCTTTGGGTCAGCTTTTTCTTCACTTTAATGATCAATTACATTTTAATTAGTTGGTTACCTAACTTGTTGATGGAACAAGGTTTACAAAAACAACAAGCCTTTATGGTCATGCTGGTCTTCCAGATTGGCGCAATTGTGGGAACTTTAGCATTTGGTTTTTTACTGGATCGCCTAAAACTTTGGCAATTAACAACGATTATCTACAGTGGTTTATTTATTGCGTTGAGTCTACTGTTCACAACAACATCCATTCCTGTGTTAATTGTTGCTGGCATTATGGGAGGAATTTTCTCTACAGGTGGGCAATCCATTCTTTACGGTATTTCTCCTATTTTCTATTCAGGTATGGGGAAAGTCACTGGTGTCGGAAGTGCCATTTCTTTAGGACGCTTGGGTGCCATGACAGGCCCGCTATTAACAGGGAAAATCTTGGCACTAGGATTAGGAACAACTGGTATCTTGATCGCAAGCTTGCCGACAGTAGTCATCTCTGCTGTTGCTGTTGCATCACTCTCAAACTTTAAATCTGCCCAAAAGAAGTTAACGTCATTTTAAGTTCAATATCTTGAGTGATGACGAGATGATTAGTGTTGAAGTTGCATAGTTTCAGCATAAAAACAGCGAGTCTGCATTAGTTCAGACTCGCTGTTTTTTTCGATACTGCTCAGTGGCAAAATAAACACTGAGCAAATTCATTAAAAAAATATGATCTTAAAGTGAATTCGTTTGATGGAAAGATTGCATATCAATCACGAAACGATATTTCACGTCACTTTTCAGCATACGTTCAAAAGCATCATTGATGGTTTGCATTTCGATCATTTCCACATCAGCGGTAATGTTGTGCTCACCACAGAAGTCCAAAAGTTCCTGTGTTTCCTTAATTCCACCAATCACTGAACCTGCAACCGAACGTCGTCCCATAATCATTGGAACCGTATGCGGTTTGATCTCACCCAAATAACCCACCAAAACCAGTGTTCCATTTAGTGCAAGTGTTGGAACATACGGATTCAGGTCATGCTCATACGGCACAGTGTCGATAATCAGGTCAAACTGATTGGCTGCGGCTTGCATTTGCTCAGCATCGGTTGATAGAACCACATGATCTGCACCTAACTGTTTGGCATCTTGCTCTTTACTGGCTGAGCGGGTAAATAAGGTCACTTCTGCACCGAGTGCATGAGCTAGCTTAATCGCCATATGTCCCAAACCGCCTAAACCAACCACTGCGACTTTACTACCCTGACCAACATTCCAGTGGCGTAATGGTGACCATGTAGTAATCCCTGCACACAACAACGGTGCAACGGCTTTGGTGTCAAGGTTTTCAGAGACTTTCAGTACAAAATCTTCGGAGCAGATAATGGTTTGCGAATAACCGCCATAGGTTGGACGGTGATCATGCAAGTCTTCACTTGCATAAGTTTGGACATGCCCATTTTCACAGTACTGTTCCAGACCGCTGTCACAGGCTGAACAATGGCGGCAAGAATCCACCAAGCAACCAATCCCAACCAAATCACCGACTTTAAATTTGTGGGCTTTCGCACCTGTTGCAGTCACACGACCAACAATTTCATGTCCAGGAACAATTGGATAACGGCTAAAACCCCAGTCATTGCGTGCCTGATGTAAGTCAGAATGGCACACACCACAATATTCGATCTGAATGGTGACATCATCTTCACGTGGATCGCGACGTTCAAAGGTAAAAGGTGCTAAGGGACTGGTTTCCGATTGGGCTGCATAGCCCAAGACTTTAATGCTCATTTGTGTTCTCCAGAAGCTAAATATTGTTCATCTATAACGTGTTCTAACCAAGTCACGACCTGACCCTGTTGTGCTTCCTGCAACGCAATATGGGTCATAAACTGCTGTTCCGATGCACCGTGCCAGTGTTTTTCATTAGGTGCAATCACCACAATATCGCCAGGTTGAATCATCTGGCGTGGTTCACCCCATTTCTGTACATAACCCAGACCTGCGGTGACCAGTAGAATCTGACCCAGTGGATGGATATGCCAAGCAGTACGGGCTTGGGGTTGAAAGGTTACCCGCCCACCACTGACATAAGCAGGTTCTTGCTGTGCAAATAAGCTATCAATATGGACTGTGCCACTAAACCAGTCTGGCGAACCTTGCTGAGACTGATGCTCGGCATTTTTAAGCACTTGCATGAGCTTCACCTCTTTTTCAAAGCGGTCTGTGATCAGACCGTAAAGCCAGTATAGAAATTTCAGCACGAAACCGTTGTTCCATTCCTCTTGCAGATTTGCCTAATTCTCCAAAAAAATAATGCAGGCTCTAGGTTTCTTTCCCAATTACCGCTATGTTGAGCAGAGTTACAGTGGTAAAAGGTCAGGCAATGTCAAACTTGGAAATGGGGCTCAATGAAATTCTGGGGCGTAGCATCGCACAGTGGACTCAAGGTCAGCACCATGTGCAAACGCCAATCACAGGTTTGAGTTTAAGCCGTTGGGAACACCCCACCGAACCAACCAGTTATGTAATGGATGCCAGCCTGTGTCTGATTGCACAAGGACAAAAACAGGTGATGCTGGGTCAGGAAATGTATACCTATGACGCCAGTCATTTTTTGTTTACCGCGGTGGATTTTCCTGTGATTGCACAAATTACCGAAGCGTCTCCAGAGCGTCCCTACCTCAGTATGTTACTGAAACTTGATCCGCATTTACTGGCGCAAATCATGCTCGAAGCACAGATTTCTTTTAAGCCAGCACATAAAGATCGTAAAGGTGTAGCTGTCGGGACACTCACGCCAGATATGGTCAGTGCTTTTATTCGACTGATCAACTTGCTGAATACCCCGCAAGATATTCCCGTACTCGCACCATTAATTATTAAAGAGATCTTTTACCGACTACTGATCAGCCCACAGGGTGAACGCCTCAAGCAGATTGTCACGATGGGGACTACGGGGCATCGAATTATTCGCGCGATTGATTGGATTAAACACCAGTTTACCCAACCTCTCTGTGTAGAAGAACTTGCCAAGCGTATGGGTATGAGCGTATCGAGTTTTCATCAGCATTTTCGGGACATTACCAGTATGAGCCCGCTTCAGTATCAAAAAAGCCTGCGTTTAACCGAAGCGCGGCGCCTACTCATGACTGAAAATCGTGATATTTCTTCCGCCAGTTTGCAAGTCGGCTATGAAAGTTTGTCGCAATTTTCCCGAGAATATAAACGTTTCTTTGGCGTACCGCCGTCGGAAGATATTAAAAAATTATCGCTGAGTACATTTTCATCTCAACAGTAAAATCAGGAAAATGGGATATTCTATTATTTCACCCCAAAACCATGCTTATGCGTTATAGCGGATACTCTATGTATTACCCAAGTCGGAATGCCGAATTATCTTTTTTTCGTCTATTTATTGAAGCAATGCGCTTAGATTAATATTTCTTATGATTAAAGATGTATTTCAAAACAGAATTTTATTGTGCTGTCTGGATTATTTTAAAATCTGGTCGCTGCATGTCCGACCACTCACAAACAATGAGATTGCCCTTGCATCTACAGTCTTTGGCAATCTGATTGATTATCAGCAGGTTCGTATCTGGAACACGCCGTTTTTACCATGGCAGCCGATTGGCATGTTCATGGCACCTATAGGTGCCATCTTTGTGAACCCTGAAAATTATTCATTGGACTATGCACAAGAGTCACAGATTTATCAGGCAGTTTTCATTCATGAATTGACCCATGTCTTGCAATTTCAACAAGGCAACTCAGTATTGGTGAAAGGTGCTATTTTACAAACGGCTTATTATCTAAGCTTGAAACGCTATAACCCATATGCTTACACGCTAAAAAAGCATAAAGCATTCACAGATTATAATATCGAACAACAAGGTGATATTGCCCGCGATATTTTCTTGGGTAAAATTCCTAATATTCTGCTTAACACCAAAAAATAACTATTGGCTGGTATATTTTAACTCAATGCGTAGGGCGAGCCGATAAAATTGTATCAGCTTTCAAATACATCGTTTATTTTGAACTAGGCTTTTGGCCTGTAGGAGAATGGTCGTGGTATATCAACTGACATTTCCATACCACACTCCTATCAACTTCTAACAATTTAGAATTTAAACAATCTCAAGTTGTCGACCATCTTGAGTTACTTTAATTTTGATATTTTTATACTTACGTTTATTTGGATTCATTGCTGATCCAACAACCTCTTGCATAAACTGACGATCATTCATCAACTCTGCATAAACTTTATAACCAATTAAGATTTTCTCAGGTTTTTTATTTTTAACCGCGAATTCCTCAATTAAATTATTTAAATTTTGGAGGTCCGATTGATTATCCATGATAGCCCACTCTAAAAAATGATGGATATTATGGGCATACGTTTGTGAAAGAACGATGAAATGTGAGTTTATTTCCTCGATATTGCCAAGTTTTAGCATAAATTTTATTCATCAAAATAAAATATTCCCTCTTTTTTCAAGCTTATAAAATGTGTTAGCCTTAAGCCACGTGCTCTTGGATTAAAAAATTCTAGTTTGTACAATACTTATAGATTAAATACTACTAGAAATTCTTATAGATGAGACACTTACATTTAACAACGATGAAAATTTAAAAAGTATCCAGTATCTAAGGACAGCTTAGGAGTAAATTCACATGGCTTACAAACATATTTTAGTTCCAGTTGATGGTTCAGAAACATCATTAGCAGCAGTCAAACAAGCTTCATCTATTGCAAAAGCATTTAGCAGTAAAGTGACTGCAGTTTGTGTTTTAGCGGTTGATCCTTTTGTTGCTGTTGAGTTTGTAAACACTGATCAATTTATTAATGATTATGTGGCTAAAGCAAAAGAAGAAATTCAGGAAATTCTTGAACAGGCAAAAGCTTTGTTTGCTCAAGAAGGCGTAACTGCTGAAACTCAAATTCTTGAAGGTCAAACCATTCATAAAGAGATTGTTGCAGCAACCAAAGAATTAGGCGCTGACCTGATCGTCATTGGTTCACACGGTCGTAAAGGAATCAAAAAACTCTTCTTGGGTAGCGTTACTCAAGCGATTCTTTCTGAAAGTACTGTTCCTGTACTTGTTGTACACAAGTAATCCCGATTAGAAAAAAATAACCCACAAATTTTGTGGGTTATTTTTATTTTAATGAATGATTTTACAGTCATTCGTTTCATCTACATTACAAATGCTTGCATGTGCCATCGCACGGTCTGGAGTATTGACAGAAAATACAGCTGATCGACTTGAGGGATGTTTTTCTACATGACTAGAAGCCAATACTCCTCCATTACCCGATTTTCCTGCCAGTGCCAAAATATCATTGGCAAGCATGTCACCAAACTTTGTATATCCAGAAGCAGAGAAATGCACACCATCTCGGGCAGCATCACCACGTGCTATCCAGTTTTTCATGCTGCAATGCCCACCCATCGCTTCTTGCCAATCCCAAAATAAAGTATGTGCCTGACTGGCAACTTGGCGCTGCATATTTTGAAATGCACTCAGTTGCGCTGGGCGTATGCCACACTCACCCGATTTATCTTTTAGACTCTCAGGTGCAGAAACGATCAAAATTGCGCTATGCGGTGAAGCTTCACGAATATCATGAATTCGGCTGAGTAAAAGCTGTTTTTGTTGCTCAAGATCATGATAAGTATAGGCCTCATTGGTTCCATAGGCCAAAATAATCAAGTCAAATTTGAGTTGCCCAAGCTGTTGCTTCCAGTTATTACTCCAGTTATTCCAAGACTGCAATTGTGCACCGTTAACCCCTAGAGCTGATACTACAGCGCCAGAACCCGTTGCATTTTTTGCCCACCAACCACCTAACGCAGATTGAGGGTTGTGTGGTGCTGTAATGGTAAAAGGTAAATAAGCTTCAAAAGTTTGCAATTGCCATGTGCTATTTTTTATTGGTGCACTTAAACGAAAATGCTGACCACGGTTGTCTGTGACCTGAAAGTCGCTATCCTCAGCCCCCTGACGAATGCTGACCGTAATCTTTTGCAGTTGTTCTGACTGCTTGGCTTTAATGGTGAGTGTAGCGCCGTCTGTAACGGGACGGGCAATCAAGCCACCTAAGGTATAGTTTTCATTTGCCTGAATACGAATTGAAATAGGTTGCCAATTGTTATTGTCGTAACCGAAACGGGTCAGGCGCTGGCCTGAAAAATACATGGGCATTCCCCATCCCATTCCGCCATTGCCCAACGTATTTTGTAATGTGGTTCTTAAAGCATTACTCATATAGTCAGCGGCGGTGTGTGAATCACCAAACTGAACTACATTGAGTTTGTGCTGCTGAATGCTTTTAACCAGTTGAGGAGTATTCGGTTCTTGGAAATTGGAGAGATTGCCTGCAAAAGCAGAAATATGAATAATAGATGCGGCCAGAAACAGGCCACACCGTTTTAATTCTTTCATTTTCATTCAAAAATCGCTTAATTTGTTAAATGTAAGTATTGCAAAATATTGTGCGCGATGATTTTCTGTCCTTCAACTGTAAAATGTATCCCATCCGCACTGCGCACTTTTACATTGCCATTTTCCGTGTTGAGTGTTTCTGCAAAATGGTTATTTTTTCCACCAATAATTGGACGTGAATCAATCACGAACTCTTGGGCTTTTTGTACTTCACTTTGAATGATCTGGTTCAAATAGATCATTTGTTCATTCAGTTGATCTTTATGCATATTAGGTGGGGTTAACCACATTACACTGACATGATGTTTACGCGCTTCATTTAAAATACTGTCAATGCGGGTGCGATATTCAGTTTCCCATTCTGGTGATTTAAAGGTCAGCCAATGTTTAGTTGTTGCATTAAACATATCCCAAGGGTCATTTGGCCCTAAAAATACAATCATCACTTTAATACGTGGATTACTGTTTAATGTATCCCGAATGGTTTTTGGCCAGTCAAAGAGTTTTGGATAGGTCAGCCCTGTGCTTTGTTTGCTCAGGTTTACCGTCTGAATGCCTTGTTCTTCGAGAACTTTCTGTACATGTGGTGCAACTCCCTGCATCATGGAGTCACCCGCAAAAAACACCTGATCTTGTCCTGTCAGCATAAAACGCTGGTCAAAAGCCTGTTTGGCTTTTTGTTTTTCAAGCAGCGCCATTTTTATCTGTTCTTCTTTTAAACGCTTTGCTTCTGCGGCTTTATATTCAGGAGTATAGGCATAATCTTGATTAAACCTATCAATCATATGACTGTTGATTTGATTGACACGTTCATCATATTGCCCATTTTCACGATATAAATAATCCCCAATTTCTCCACCCATATGCCAGATCTGAAACTGATCTAACATCGCAAACGGGCTATCTTTATGATAGGTCTGCTGAAAATAAGCATTGACCGAATTTTGCATAATCCAGATGGACGTTAAGGCAAATGCCAGCAAAATGAAGAGCACATATAAAAAATTCTGACGTTGTTCCAGATGATCCTGAACATATTCGGTTTGTTGAGTTTGTTCTAATGATGAACTGATAATATCCGTATCAGAAGTTTGCATAGATAAATCCTGGAATACCTGAAGGTGCACAGATCAGTACAAGTAAAAACACGATAAATAAAGGAATTGAAACCGCATATTTGGGAATTCGACTAAAAACTTCAGCCAATTTATGCGTGTTATTTAGCACCAGAGGATAAATTACCCAAGCAAGCAGCAATACACCTAGCAAATACAATGGGTTGTTTGACCAAGACACATTTACTGTGTTGCTAAATAGCGCATGGAAAACTTGCAGTGCTTCATCTAAGCTTTTTGCTCTGAAGAATACAAAGCAGAAACAAACAAAGTGAATGGTGAAAAATACGCCAACTGCTTTGCCGAACCAGCCAGTATTTGCCAATACATTGCGCGCTTCTCTTGGCGTGACCTGACGGACTTTTTCATAAACTTTATCGCCAATATTCAGCAAGACTAAACCAACGCCGTGTAATAACCCCCACAAGAAGAAGTTCCAGCCTGAACCATGCCATACGCCAGACAAGACCATAGCAATCAATAAATTGATTTGTGTACGTGCAAATCCACCACGGCTTCCCCCCAGTGGAATATAAATATGATCACGAATCCAGGTAGATAAACTGATATGCCATTTATCCCAGAAATCTCGAATATTGTGTGCTAACAGTGGCGCGCGGAAATTGACAGGTAAACGGAAACCCAGCAGTAGACCAAATGCAATCATCATTTCGCTATAACCAGAGAAATCGAGAAATAATTGCAAGGTATAGCCATAAATGGCGCACAACACTTCCAGCGAATGATATTGCATCGGGTTTGCAAATACTGGATTGACCCAATGATCTGCGAGCCAGCCTGCAATCCACCATTTTTTAATCAGTGCCAGTAAAATTAATGCAAAAGCTAAACTTGGATACAAAATCTTGCGCGGTTCAGTTTGGCAAATCTGTGCGCTCATCCCGCAAGGTTGCTGATGAATGTCAGTTAAACCTTTAGTACTTTGCGCGCGAGCAATTGGCCCTGCAGTAATCGTAGTAAAAAATGAAAAATGGAGTAATAGCTGTGGCAAGTTAAAACGCGGAACTTCTATTTCATTTTGATAACGGCTAAACAAATAGCTAATCGATTGAAATGAGTAATAAGAAATTCCCAAAGGTAACAGCAAATTTGAAACCAAAAATGAGCTGTCTAAATGCATAGCATCTAGCGCAAGACTCGTTTCTTGACAAAAGAAATCATAATACTTAAAAAATGCCAATTGAATCAGCGTAAGAATAATCCCTGAAATAAAGATTTTTTTCTTATGTTGCTGCCAGCGATCCATGGCAATAGAAAGTGCATAAATAATACAGCTATAACTTGCGATGACTGCGACTGCAATCCAGTTAGACATCAGCAAAATACATAAATAACTGGCAATAATCAGCACAATATTTTGTATTTGGGGCATCTTCCGTAAGCCCCAATATAGGCAAAAAAAACCTATAAAAGAGAGTGCGAACTCAATTGAAAGAAAGGAAAACATGAGTGAAAAGGTTGCACATAAAATTTTCACGCATATTATACTAAGTCACTACAAAAAGTGTGATCTCTTATAAAAATGATAAAAATATTATACTGATAGTTTTTTTCTATAGGTAAAATTGACAAAACATAAATTATTGATAATCATGCAATAACTTATACAAATATCAAAGTTATTGATGATGATCATGGTTATTATTTGTTTTTGTTACAATCATACGCAAAGAATAACAAAATCCATTTTTTATACACATATTTTCTGTATGTTTATTAATAAATTATATCAATCTTAAATAAGGGGAAAAAATGAGCGAGCCACTGGATATTGATGTAATTCGTGAATTATCTGATGATATCGTAACTGTACTCAAGTCACTAGGTAATAAAGATCGTTTGCTGATTTTGAGCTTATTGGTAAATGAAGAGCTGAATGTTTCTGAAATTGAAACGAGAAGTCAAATTCTACAACCAACACTCTCTCAGCAGCTCATGATTTTGCGTAAAAATAATATTGTCACCACTCGCCGTTCAGGCAAACAAATTTTTTACTCTATAAAAGACCAACGTTTTATCAAAATCTTAAGCAATATTTATCATTTCCATCTTAACTCCTCTGCCTTATCAATGGCAGGATAAGATGTGCTGAATTAAACGGTGATTTTTTGATTTTTTTGTTTATTTTAGCAACAAACCATAAGATTGTATTTTACTCACCGTTTAATTTAAAATAATTAAAAATCAAATTATTAGATAATATTATTTTTCATTTCATCACTAATAATCGGCTTTTTTCCACAATAAAAATGCAAGATATGAATTTTTTTCTATAGAATACCCAACCTTTCTTTCCTGTAGATTTAGAACCTTATTGGTTTTTAAGGCGTTCTTATGCTTTTAGCTATTAGGCAATCTAGTTTAGTAACTAGGATTGTGATTGCGATTATTTTAGGGGTTTGTGTTGCCCTTTTTTTCCCAAATGTTGCACCTTACTTGAGCCTTTTAGGTGATATTTTCATTAAGGCATTGAAATCAGTTGCTCCTATTTTAGTGTTTGTATTGGTCATTTCCTCAATTGCAAATTTTCAGGCAGCGCAAAGTGCTAAAAATTTTAAACCTGTTTTGATCATGTATACCGCAGGGATGTTGCTTGCTGCCCTAAGTGCTGTCGTCGCTGATCATTTATTTCCAACAACACTTATTTTGCATTTAGCCACTGATCAGTCTTTACAGCCACCAAATAGCTTAAGTGTGGTGCTTAAAAACCTGGTCTTGAGTTTTGTTTCCAATCCAGTCGTTGCATTAAGTGAAGCCAATTTTATTGGTATTTTAGCTTGGGCATTGATTTTGGGAGTGGCTTTTCGTCATAGCTCAAATTCAACTAAAGCCTTCTTACATGACAGTGCAGAAGCCATTGGAAAAGTGATTAAACTGGTGATTGGCTTTGCACCCGTGGGTATTTTTGGTTTAGTTGCCGTAACTTTTGCTAACTCAGGTATAAATACCCTGATTAGCTATACACATTTGCTGGTTGTTTTACTCGGCACGATGTTCTTTGTTGCTTTAATCATTAACCCAATTATGGTGGCACTGGTGATTAGAGGTAACCCATACCCGTTGGTCCTTAAATGCCTACGTGAAAGTGGAATTACTGCATTTTTTACGCGTAGCTCTGCAGCAAATATTCCAGTGAACTTAGATCTCGCTCGCCGTTGTGGTGTAGATGAATCTACAGCAAATGTGATCATTCCTTTAGGTTCCACGATTAATATGTCAGGCGCAGCTGTAACCATTACGACATTGGCACTGGCGACAGTGAACACTTTGGGTATTCAGACTGATTTGACCACCATGATCATTTTATGTGTGGTTGCGACGATTTCTGCATGTGGCGCTTCTGGTGTGGCAGGTGGTTCTTTACTCCTTGTTCCTGTTGCATGTGGTCTGTTTGGTATTTCTTCAGAAATTGCCATGCAGGTTGTTGCTATTGGAATGGTGATTAGTGTCTTGCAGGATTCGACAGAAACTGCACTTAATTCTTCGACTGATGTGTTATTTGTAATTGCAGTTGATCAAGGGTATAAATATAAATAACTTTTTATTACTCACATGATCGTGATATGCCATTTCAGACATTACCTGTTTGGGTTCAGCTCAGTGCATTTTTTCTTGCTTTTAATGCAGGCATGGTCAATGCACTGGGGTTACTGAATATTTGGCATCAAACTGTTTCGCACATGACAGGCAATGTTAGTATGCTGGCAATTGCCATTGTGCATGGGCAATTCATGCATGCCATTTATATTATTTGTGTCATTTTAAGCTTTGTATTGGGTTCTTTATATAGCGGTTATTTACTCGGTAGCAGTCATTTTCAACTCGGACGCCGTTACGGTATTCCGCTTAGCCTTTCTGCGCTGTGTATTTTTCTATGCTGGTTGTTTATTCCTTATTATCCACGCTATGCATTACTTTGGGCGTGTGTTGGAATGGGTATGCAAAATGCTATGGTCAGCCACTATAAAGGCGCAATTATTCGAACCACGCACCTCACTGGACTATTGACGGATTTAGGGCTTAATTTTGGTTATTTGCTACGTGGTTTACCTGTGGAAAAACGCCGTATCATGTTACTGCTTTTGATTTTGATTGGTTTTTTATGTGGGGGGATACTTGTTACTTGGTTATATCCTTATTTAAACTTACATACTTTTCTGATTCCAGTGTTCGTCAGTTTGACCATGAGTCTAACTTACTGGGCATTGTATCTTCGCAAGCATCTACATCACTAATTTTGTTGGATTTATCTTATGGTTAAAAATGCTTTACAGGCGCAGTTATTGAAAGCGGGCTTAGTCGACAATAAAAAAGCGAAAAAATTGACCAAACAAGCACAGCATGAACAACGTGCAGGCCTAAGCAATGATGCTGAAATCAAAGCAAAAATTGCTCAAGATCAGCAACAGAAACAGGAAAAAGATCAGCAACTCAATTCGGAAAAACAACGCCAACTGGAAGAAAAGACCCTCAAAGCCAATATTGTTCAGATGATTGGTCAACACAAAATTAAAGACACCGATGGCGATAGCATCTATCAATTTATTGATGAAAACAAAATCAAGAAAGTCTACATTAACCAGCAAATTTATAATGCACTGGTCTCAGGTAGTTTGGTTATTGCCAAAGAAAATGAGCAATATGCATATTTGCCTAAAGCATTGGCAGACCGTATTGAACAAAAAATGTCGGGCTTTATTTTGTGGAAAGAATCTGAAGAGAACCAAGAAACTACAGATGAAGAAGATCCTTACGCAGCATATGTCATTCCAGATGATCTAATGTGGTAAGTCTGTAATTCAATTATAATAAAACGTTTATTTATTTAAACTTGCCTAAGCCAATATGCAAAATAACCTTACAATATGGGTTAGTTTTGGTATAAGGCTTAGGTATTTTGTCTAATTTCTCCCAATATATTCAGGATCTCCAGACTTGGGCAAACAAGTTCCCATGGCTAGAAATGCTCAGTGGTTTAGGCATCCTGATTTTTTCTGCATTTGTTGCTAATTTTATTACCAAGCAAATCGTTGTTCGTGGTATTCGTAAAATCTTGCTCAAGATGACATTCGCAACGAATTCTATCCTTGCTGAACATAGTGTCATTCAGCGTTTTTCTAATATTGTTCCTGCACTCATTATCATGAACGGGATAGATACGGTTCCACATCTATCTGCAAAACTAGTGTATCTGGTTCAAATGCTGTGTCAGGCATTTATTTTCCTGAGTATTGCTCGCACCATCAGTGAAATTCTGAATGTCTTTAATGCGATCTACCAGCGTAATCCCAACTCTCGAAACAAGCCGATCAAGGGTTATTTGCAACTCGTCAAATTAATGCTGTTTATTATTTGTGGATTAATGATTTTAGGAACATTCCTGAAAAAAGATGTCTTTACCTTACTTGCTGGTTTCGGTGCGATGGCAACGGTACTCATGTTAGTGTTCCAAAATACCATTTTGTCACTGGTTGCCAGTGTGCAAATTTCTTCTTATGACATGATCCGTATTGGGGACTGGATTGAAATGTCATCACTCAATGCGGATGGTGATGTAATTGATATGTCATTACATACCATTACCGTGCAAAATTTTGATAAGACTATTACCACAATTCCTACTAATAAATTGGTCACGGATACATTCCGCAACTGGCGTGGTATGACGCAATCTGGCGTACGCCGTATGAAACGAGCACTTTATATCGATCAGAGCAGCGTACATTTCATGACTTTTGAAGAACATCAAAGGTTAAAAGACTTTTTGTTACTCAATAATTATCTCAACTCAAAAGAAAATGAATTAGAAGAATTCAATAATAAACTCTCCAATCCGTCTGAATATAATCAACGCCGTCTAACCAACTTGGGGACTTTCCGTGCTTATGTAAATTTCTATTTACGTCAACATGAAGGCATTGCTCAAGACCAAACGCTCATTGTGCGTCAACTACAACCAACCAGTATGGGATTGCCTATCGAAATTTATGCTTTTATTAGCACAACAGTCTGGATCGATTATGAAAATATCCAGTCAGATATTTTTGATCATCTAATTTCCATTCTGCCTGAATTTGGTTTAAGAATTTATCAGTCAGCTTCACAAATTGATTTGCAGGGTTTAGCCACAAAATAATTTTTAATCGCAGAATTTTGCATATTACATTTTCTTCAAAGCAGCTTTTCGGTTTTAATACACTTATAGCTTTGGAGAAAATGTATGTTATTAAAATGGTTTGAGAATCGTGTAGACCCCTATCCTTCGAAAAATCTAAACAAACCATTACCAAAAGATTTTTTTCCATTTGTTTGGCAATGTGCTGAAGGATTAAAACATTATTTAATTATTTTGGTGCTACTGACTGCTGCCACTGCTAGCTTTGAAGCATTATTTTTTTCACAAATCGGGCATTTGGTTGATTGGCTGAGCCAAAGCCATCCCAACACATTTCTAAGCCAGCATGCCCAGCAATTGCTCATGCTGGTCGCTATTTTGGTGGCCAATATTATCTTTGCAACCATGCAATCCATTATCCGCCATCAAATTCTATTTAGCTCATTCCCTATGCGTCTCAGATGGCGTTTTCATAATTTGATGATGCAGCAAAGTCTGGACTTTTTCTCTAATGAATTTTCTGGGCGGTTGGCTGCTAAAATTATGCAAACGGCACTTGCCGTACGCGAATTTTGGGTGATTTTAGGTGACATTATCGCCTATGTACTGATCTATTTTATTTCAATCAGTTTAATGCTTGGCAGTGTTGCCCCTAGTTTGCTCATTCCATTATTTGTCTGGTTACTTTTATTTATCAGTTCAGCGATTTTTTTCGTACCACGCATGATCCAGATTTCTAAAAAACAAGCTGATGCTCGCGCTGTCATGACGGGGCGAATTACCGATGCCTACACAAACATTCAGACCGTCAAACTCTTTGCACATACACAGCGCGAAAGTCAGTACGCTAAAACATCCATGCAGGAATTCATGGTGACTGTTTATACGCAAATGCGGCTTGCAACTTTATTTGAATTAAGTCTGAAATTATTAAGCGCTGTACTATTTATTGGTGTACTCGGCACAGCGCTTTATTTATGGACACTTGGACAAGTTGCACTGGGAATTATTGCAGCAACAACAGCCATGATTTTAAAACTCAATAGTTTAAGTGAATTTGTCATGTGGCAAATTTCTATGCTGTTTGAAAACATTGGTACGATCCAAGATGGTAAAAATACTCTTGCTCAGGCCGTTTCGATTGTAGATCAACCTGATGCTCAGCCATTACAACTCAATCAGGGTGGAAAAATTGAATTTAAAGATGTGTGTTTTTCCTACAATCAACATCGCAATGTCATTGATCATTTTAATTTGAGCATCAAACCTGGTGAAAAAATTGGTATTGTTGGGCGTTCAGGTGCAGGAAAATCAACACTAATCCAAATTTTATTGCATTTTTATGATATTCAGCACGGTTCAATTGAGATTGATGGTCAAAATATTGCACACGTAACACAAGACAGTTTACGCCAACATATTGCGCTTGTAACACAAGACACCTCACTGTTACATCGCACAGTCGCGGAAAATATCCGTTATGGACGTACTGATGCTTCTGATGAGCAATTTAATTACGCAATTGAAAAAGCTAAGGTTAAAGAGTTCATTGACACTTTATCGGATGTTCGCGGGCAAAAAGGTTTAAATGCTTATGTCGGTGAACGTGGTGTAAAACTCTCAGGTGGACAGCGCCAACGTATTGCGATAGCACGAGTATTTTTAAAAGATGCACCTATTTTAATTTTAGATGAAGCAACCAGCGCTCTAGATTCTGAAGTTGAAGCTGCTATTCAGTCGAGTTTAAATGATCTTATGGCAGGAAAAACAGTGATTGCAATTGCTCACCGCTTATCAACTATCGCTAAAATGGATCGTATTGTCATACTGGATCAAGGAAAAATTGTTGAACAAGGCTCACATAATGAATTATTGGAACTTCATGGAATTTACGCTCAGCTTTGGCAAAGGCAAACTGGCGGCTTCTTGGTAGACTGAGCATTTTTACTTTTGTTTTTTAAAAAAAACAGGTATAACTCACTGCAATATTTGATTTTAATGATGGAGTCATTATGAACCACCCGAATGATTTAAAATATGTAGCAACGCATGAATGGGCAAAAATTGAAGGCGATTTAGTTGTTACAGGCATTACTGACCATGCGCAAGATGCTTTAGGTGACCTAGTTTACATTGAAGTTCCAGAAGTTGATCGTCACTTAGATGCTGGTGAACAAGCTGGCGTTGTAGAGTCTGTAAAAACTGCTTCAGATATTTATTCCCCTATCGCTGGAACAGTCGTTGAAGTAAATACTTCGTTAGAAGATGAACCAGAATCAGTCAATAATGATCCATATGGTGCGGGTTGGATGTATAAAATTAAACCTGACAATATGGCGGATGTAGAAAAATTACTTTCTGCTCAAGATTATGAAGCAGGTTTATAATTTAAATTTGTTTTAGTCTTATCAAATTTTAAAAAGCGCAGATTTTTCTGCGTTTTTTATTTTTTAGACTTTTTTGATTGTGCTATGTTTTTATCAGTATTACTTAGGCTATTTAAGCACTTTAAAGAATTAGGTTTGCATCTGATGCTTTAAAAATTGTAGCTGAGTCTGAATAGACTGCTCAAAGATGTCGCTTTGTTTATGTACAATATCAAAATGTGTCATAGACCATTCAATAAATTGAACATTTTGAATTTTATGAGCAGCTTTTCGTGTTGCAGTAATTGGAATAAGCCAATCATCCTGCGCGGCAATCATTAAAGTTGGACACTTAATTTTTTTTGCAATATGTGTTGGGCGATACGTATTGATTTCTAATAAAATTCTTGCAGGAACACAGTTTGTCCATGTTGAGTTTTCAGGAACACTTTCCATAAAGGCATCATAACACCCCTCTCCTGCCAAACAACAAATACCCTCTTTAGAGACGACAGGAATCCCTACTACACGTCCAAAGCGTGCGGCCCAAAGATCTTGTAAAGCCAATTTTAGTGCCTGAGGAAGTAAGTTTTTGGGATATAACCAAGCACTCGCCAAACCATCGACATGTGGAACAAGTGCAATAATCGCTTTAATATTTGGAATTTCTGTTGCAAGAGTCATGACATGACCTCCACTGAGCGAAACTCCCCATAAAAACAATTGTTCTTGATTCACATTTGACCAAGATTTGACTTGTTCAACTACATTTTTCCAGTCTTGCAAATGATGCTTGGGTGAAACTAACTCGCGTAGCTGACCTGTACTGTCACCAAAACCCCGATAATCGAATAAAATAACGGCGAAACCTTGCTCTGCAAAACGCTCTGCAACATCAGGTAAACTGAATTTACGCTCACAGGCAAATCCATTTGCCATAATAATAACGGGTGGCAATGCAATTTCTTGTGGAAAATAAACATCTGCTGCAAGTCGCTCGCCACAGCTCGTAAAATAAATATTTTCAACCTGATACTGCATTGCTTCACCTCAAAATTAGATTGCTGGATAAGTTCCAGTGCCTTCTGGCCACGGCGTTAATAACTCAAAACCGTCATTAGTGACAGCAACCATATGTTCCCATTGTGCGGAAAGTGAACGATCTTTGGTAATAACGGTCCAACCATCAGTAAGTTCTTTTACTTGAGGTTTACCCATATTTACCATTGGTTCAATAGTAAATACCATACCTTTTTTAAGCTTTAAGCCCTGACCTTTTTGCCCAAAATGCAATACATTTGGCTGTTCATGATAGACTTGCCCAATGCCATGACCACAGTATTCACGCACGATGCTATAACCTGATTTTTCAGCCAATGTTTGAATCGCATGACCAATATCACCTAAAGTTGCATCTGGTTTAACGGCGTGAATTCCTGCAACCATTGCTGCATAGGTCGTTTCAACCAGTTTTTGTGCTTGTGGGGTAACCTGCCCCACATAATACATACGACTCGTGTCACCATAAAAACCATCTTTAATAATCGCAACATCAATATTAATGATGTCGCCTTCTTTCAACACGACTTTTTTTGATGGAATGCCATGGCAAACAACTTCATTGGGTGAAATACAGGTTGTTTTCGTATAGCCATAATACCCAATATTGGCAGGAATCACTTTGAGTGTATTGACAATAAAATCATGACATAAATCATCTAGATATTCAGTTGTTACCCCAGGTTTAACATGCTCACCAATCATTGCCAAAACTTCTGCAGCGAGCCGCCCAGAAATTCTTAATTTCTCGATTTCCTGTTCGGTTTTAATGACAATTTTTGTGGCTCGCATAGAATGTATCCTTTATTTCATTTCAAATCTGAAATTAGATTGATTTACTTAGGCTATTTTACATCGTAAATATTTCAAAAATAATCCTCATCGCATAGAACTGCAAGCGTTTAAATCCAAAATTTACTTTTTGTTATTTTTAAATATATGAAAAATAATATTTATTTTTTAAATTTAAACAAAAAATATATATTTAAATAAAATCTAAAATATGCAAATAAATCAAACCTAGAAATTTAAACCTCCTGAATTGGAATTTATAAAAAATAATCATGCTTTATTTAAGAGCATAAGGATTTTAAAAAGTTTTTTTTTGCACTAGAATCTATCGCTTTGTTTCAACATCCTCCCTGTTTTTATGAATAAGCTGAATATCCGAGATATTATTGCTTTAGGTTTTATGACCTTTGCGCTATTTATTGGTGCAGGCAATATTATCTTTCCTCCCATTGTTGCTCAGCAAGCTGGTGAGCATGTCTGGCTTGCAGCAGCAGGCTTTTTAATTACTGCGGTTGGGTTACCTGTTTTAACAATTATGGCGCTTTCTCGTGTAGAAGGATCTATTGAAACGCTTAGTGCTCCTTTAGGTCGTTTTTCAAGTTTATTGCTGACCATAGTCTGTTATTTAGCTGTGGGCCCTTTATTTGCAACTCCCCGTACTGCAACCGTTTCTTATGAAATCGGTTTCTCCTCTTACTTTGGTAATTCTCCAATGCATCTATTTATTTATAGCTGCATTTATTTCACCATTGTTGGCATTATTTCACTGTATCCAAACAAATTGCTCGATACGATTGGGCATGTGCTTGCACCACTCAAAATTGTTGCTTTGGCAATTTTATGTATTGCAACGTTGGTCTTCCCTATTTTAGTCGCACCACCAGCAGTACATAACTATATTCAGCAACCAATGTCTGAAGGTTTGGTAAATGGTTACTTAACCATGGATACGCTTGGTGCACTGGTGTTCGGTATCGTCATTGTACAAGCCATTCAATCTCGTGGCGTATCTGACAAAAAGCTGATCATGCGCTATGCAATTATTGCAAGTCTTATGGCTGGCGTTGGTTTAACAATTTTGTATTTATGCTTATTCCGCCTTGGTTTACAAAGCTATGCATTTATAACGACTGCAACCAACGGCGCGGAAATTCTGCATGCTTATGTACAGCATACATTTGGTGATATTGGCTCGTTGTTCTTAACAGTCTTGATTTTCCTTGCCTGTACGGTAACCGCGATTGGCCTAACCTGTTCGTGTGCTGAATATTTCCATGAGCTGACTAAAATTTCGTACAAATTACTGGTGTTAGTGTTAGTACTATTTGCACTGTTAATTTCCAATTTGGGTTTAACCAAACTGATTGCATTTTCGGTTCCTGTACTCACAGCAATTTACCCGCCAGCGATTGTTGTCATTCTTCTGAGTTTCTTATGGAAGTTTTTCAATCGTCCATCGTTAATTGTGACGCCTGTGACTGCTGTTGCGCTGGTCTTTGGTGTTTTTGAAGGTTTAAAAGCATCAAGCTTGAGCAATCTTGTACCTAGCTTTTTGTCACAATTACCACTCGATGCACAAAATCTGGCATGGTTAATTCCATCCGTTGCGATTTTTGGCTTGTTCTTTGTCATCGATAAATTTCTTGCAATTTCTCGACACTAAAATTAAAGATAATTAAATTTCAAATATTTAATTATTTTCTAAAAATGCCTGATTCATTCAGGCATTTTTTTTGCTTATATTTTTACTGTAGTTTACAGAGTGACACTGGGAATTCACAGAATGTGACTAGGCTATAACTTTTAGTTGTTTTTGTCATATTACCTTAACAAAAAAATGTTAATAGCTCTTGAATTTAGCCAAAATTCAAAGTAAAACGGTAAGAATTGACTGAAACAGTGTGTTTGTCGTGATAGACAGGAGAAGTGAGGATGATTTCAATGAACAAACTAATCTTCATTAACAATGCAGTAAAACATAATCAGCAAGCATTGACGTATTGTTTTACTACACTAGCACTCATGTTAACGCTAACATTTGAAGGCGTTATTACAGGAAATCTAAAACCTGCATACTTTTTATATGCACTTGTTGTGTCACTCGCCTTTGCGCTGTGGGCAGTCATTGATCATAGGTTCCGTAAGCAATAATTTAAAAAAAACTGGATTGATATCCAGTTTTTTTATATCCACTCAACCTCGATATTTTGACTAAAAGTCCAATCAAGAAAACGTATATTAAAATAATAAAAAAAGATGCAAATTCACTACATTATTTAATCAATTAAATTCAGTATGATGATGTATAGGTAATTTTACCTAGATTAATCATAAAGGTTCATGATGAAAAAAATTCTAACTTCTGCTGTTGCTTTAACCTTTGCAGTTTTAAGTGCCAATGCTATGGCTTGCCCTAAAGGTACAACTTTACAAGGCGGTACAGGTCCAAAACATAAAGGCGGTAAATGCGTACTAGTACACAAAGTTGATAAGAAAGCTCCTGCTAAAGCTGCACCAACTAAAGCAGTAGAGAAAAAAACAACAAATACTCCTACTCCAGCACCAACAAACAAACCTAAATCATAATTTTTAGACATAAAAAAAGCGGTTTATACCGCTTTTTTTATTTTAATTGGCTGGTGTATTACCTAGATTTGGATGATCAATCGCATCTTTACACAAAGCTTTATCCCGTGTGTACTCTGTATAGGTTTGTGCAAGATCTGAATCCTGATTTGCCGTTGCCCTTGCCCATGAATCTAGGCTGGTCATGGCTTTACGACATAATGCGTATTTCCCCTCAGTCACAGAGTCCGTCATTTTTACATTGATCCGCCACGCAACACCTAGCTCACGTAAAGGTTTACGAACATCTGTTTCAATTTTTGTGAGTTGCTTTTGCGCAACAATCGGTTCGACCTGATTGATCAGCGCCCATGCTTTATGTGCATAGGTGGTTGCATCATTGGTCAGTTTTGGTGCGGGTTTAATTTCTACCTTCTTCTCCGAAGATGATCGGTCACAACCTTGCAAGCCTAAACATAGACATGCCGTCATTAGATAAGCGACTTGATGTTTTTTCAACAACATAAGGTTGCCTCATTCAAAATATTTCAGCGCTAAGCTGCATGATTTCATTTACAATAACGTTTTTAGAATTCTAGTAGATATTTTGGTGCAATGCACCCAAACTGAAAAATATGTCTCAATCTCATGCAAGTTTTTGGCAAGGTTTTAAAGATAGTCAAGCCATTATGCTGACTTATTTGCCTGTTTCTTTTGCTTTTGGTGTCTCTGCTGCCAAATTTGGTTTTTCTGCCTTTGAAGCCTTATTTCTGTCTTGCACCATGTATGCTGGAGCCAGTCAGTTTTTAGTGGTCGCATTACTTGCCAGTGGTTCTTCTATTTGGCTAGCTGCCATTACCGTAATCGCTTTAGATATTCGTCATGTATTGTATGGCCCTGCTTTACAGCATCTTATTCAACAAAAACTAAATCTTAAAAAGACTGCAATTTGGGGCTGGGGGCTTACTGACGAAGTTTTTGCCCGTGCCATGATTCAATTATCACAGCGCCGTCAGGACTGGAGTGAATCATGGATGCTGGGCGTAAGTCTGTCGAGCTGGTTCTCTTGGGCGCTGGGCAGCTTTTTAGGTGGCTTATTTGCTAACCAAATGCATCTTCTTCCCAAATTTCTACAGGCTTCTCTCGATTTCTTATTACCTGCCCTGTTTTTAAGTTTCTTACTGGCTGCCTTTGAAAAACGTCATACACTGGTGGTTGCAGTAACGCTGATTGTAGCGGGTTTGGCTTGTTATCTGATCAATCTCTCGGCAGCAATTTTCTTGGGAATATTGGCAGGGATTGGTGCAGGACTGTTTAAACATTATATTTTGAAGCAGCAGGATGAGCATCATTTATGAATTTATCCATTCTCCTGATCGGGATTATTGTTGGAATTGCCAACTTTAGCTCACGCTTTATGCCTCTTTGGTTTATTCAAAAATACCAGCAACACGAACAACGGCGTGGTGCAATCTGGCTTAGAATTGCTTTGGGTTGTATTGGAATTTCAGCGATTAGTGCCATGCTCATGGTTGCGACCTTACCCCCATTAATCGCCACACCCGACAAAATCATTGCCATGAGTTTAGGTTTTATTACGCTTACAGTATTGTATTTAAAAACACGGCGCATGGTCATGGCAACTCTGCTTGCTGCGCTGATTTATGGCATCAGTTACACTTATTTACCCGCTATAATGTGAATAAATCATTTCCATTTACTTATTTTTAAATAAAATTTAATTTTTCTTCTTCCATAGGCAAAACAGCACTTCGAGTTCTGTTATGCTAAAAGTCCACCTGAAATAAGGATGAATTGCATGCGCGTCTCTATCGGTACTCCTCTTCAATCTTCAGCATTTAAAGTGTTGCTTTTAGGCTCTGGCGAACTTGGTAAAGAAGTCGTCATTTCTTTGCAACGCCTGGGTGTAGAAGTACATGCCGCAGACCGATATGACCACGCACCAGCTATGCAAGTTGCACACTTCTCCTACACGCTCAACATGGCAAATGCCCAAGAGTTGCAACAACTGATTGATCAAGTTCAACCACATTTAATTGTTCCTGAAATTGAAGCGATTGCGACTGAAGTTCTGGTTGAGATTGAACAAAAACAACAAACCACAATCATCCCTTCAGCGAAAGCCGTAAACTTGACCATGAACCGTGAAGGTATTCGCCGTTTAGCAGCTGAAGAGTTAGGTCTACCCACCTCAACTTATCGTTTTGCCGATTCTTTAGAAAGTTTCCGTGCCGCATGTGACGATATTGGTTATCCAAACTTTGTAAAACCTGTCATGTCATCATCAGGTAAAGGTCAGTCACGTGTGAAAAGCTTTGATGAAGTCGATGCTGCATGGGAATATGCAATGCAGGCGGGTCGCGTCAATCAGGGTAAAGTCATTGTAGAATCACAAATCGATTTTGATTTTGAAATTACGCTTCTGACTGTTCGTGCCAAGAACTCAGCAACTGGTGCGATTGAAACACACTTCTGTGACCCAATTGGACACCGTCAAGACTCTGGTGACTATGTCGAAAGCTGGCAGCCTCAACCAATGTCTGCGATTGCTTTAGCAACCTCTCAGCAAATTGCCGATAAAGTGACAACAGCTTTAGGGGGATGTGGCATTTTCGGTGTTGAGCTATTTGTCAAAGGTGATCAAGTGTGGTTTAGTGAAGTTTCTCCACGCCCACATGACACAGGTTTAGTGACCTTGGCATCACAGTTCCAAAGTGAATTTGAACTACATGCCCGCGCAATTTTAGGCTTGCCTGTCAACACAACTCGCCATAGCATTGCTGCCAGCGCAGTCATTTACGCAGGGGTTGATGATAGCAACCTGTCTTTTGGTAACTTGCAAAATGTATTGGCCCAACCAAATACCGACCTTCGCATCTTTGGCAAACCAGAAGGTTTTAAACGCCGCCGCATGGGTGTTGTCACTGCACGTGCAGAAAGCACTGATCAGGCACGTGATATTGCGCAACAGGCAGCACAAAGCGTAGCTGTGCAACAAAACCATTAAAGTAAACTGGACACATAGGCCAAAAAACCATGATTGAAACCTTGCCCCTGTTGGATTATGTGAAAGATAACCAAGACATTCGCGCGATTAATCAATGGCGCAATGATGTTGAACAGCAACTCGAGCAGTTTTTTGAAGAAGGCTATAGCATTCGTCAAATCGTACTTGCACGTTCTAACATGATTGATGAAGCCCTGACTTTTTTATGGAAGCATGCGGGTCTAGAACAGAGCGAATTGGGTCTGTTTGCAGTCGGTGGCTATGGTCGCCGTGAAATGCTGCCATATTCTGATGTTGACATCATGATTTTGTCAGAACATGAGTTGACGGAAGAACAGGAAAAGCAGGTGTCTCGGTTTATCGCATCACTTTGGGATGTCGGTAACTTCAAACCTGGGGTAAGTGTTCGTTCGATTGTCAGTTGTATCGATCAGGCTCGTCATGACTTGACGATTGCTACCACGCTGATCGAAGCTCGTATACTGATTGGCAATGTACAGCTCAGTAAATGGCCACGTCGAATTGTCGCCGAAACATGGACAGATCAGACCTTTTTCGATGCAAAGATGCAAGAGCAAGTTAAACGCCATGCTCAACACAATAACACTGAGAGTAATTTAGAGCCTGATATTAAAAATGCACCAGGTGGCATTCGTGATATGAACCAGATTGGCTGGATTGCCAAACGTCATTTCCGTGTTAACCGTGTCTATGACTTGGTACATTTGGGCTTTATTTCTGAGTTCGAACTGAATGTTTTAGAAGAAGCAGAAAGTTTTTACTGGGAAATTCGCCATCATTTGCACCGTTTGACCAAGCGCGATGAAAACCGTTTGTTGTTTGACTATCAACGTGAAATTGCTGCCAAGTTTGGCTATGAACGTGAAGAAGGCAAATCGCCGAATTATCCAATCGAACAGTTCATGAAGCGTTATTACCGTACCGCTCAACAGGTTTCAACGCTCAATGAAATCTTATTGGCATATTTCAATGAATCGGTCATTACTCCAAGACTTCCGCATTATGAACGTAAAATCGAACAGATCAATACTCATTTTAAGCTGGTCGATCATAAAATTGCGGTGCAGCACCATAAGGCATTTGCTGAAAACCCAAGTGCCATTTTAGAAATTTTCTATTTATTGGCGACCCGCCCTGAAATTGAGGGTATTCGTGCCCGTACATTACGTTTGCTCACGCTTGCTGCGAAAGGCATTGACCAGACTTTTCGTAATAAACCTGAACATCAAGCATTATTTATGGAAATTATTCGTACATCAGGGCGTTTGTACGAAACACTGTCTGCAATGAAACGCTATGGCATTTTAGGTAGCTATTTACCTGCGTTTGGGCAAATTATGGGTCTGATGCAATATGACCTGTTCCATATTTATACCGTTGATCAACATACTTTACTGTTACTGCGTAATCTCAGCCGCTTTAAAGAACCTGAATTTGCCAAACAATTCCCTGTAGTCAGTTCAGTGTATCAGCGTTTGCAGCGCCGTGACATTGTCATGATTGCTGCGTTATTCCATGACATTGCCAAAGGTCGTGGTGGTGATCACAGTGAACTAGGTGCTGAAGATGCGATGGAGTTCTGTCGCATGCACGGTTTTACTGAGCGTGAAGGCAAACTCATTGCATGGTTAATCCAAAACCACTTACTCATGTCACTGACTGCACAGAAAAAAGATATTTCAGACCCAACCGTCATTAAGGATTTTGCTGAAAAATTAGGTGACATGGAGCATCTGGATTATTTATATACTCTGACCGTTGCAGATATTAACGCGACCAACCCAAATCTTTGGAATACATGGCGTTCATCACTGATGCGTCAGCTTTATACTCAGGCGCGTGATGTAATTCGCTTAGGGCTTGACCGTCCTGTTGACTATCAAATGCTGGTTGAAGACACCAAGTTTGCTGCAAGTGAATTGCTGGTCAATGAATTTTCATTAACAGATGTAGAACGGGTGTGGCAAGAACTTGGTGATGATTACTTCCTGAAAGAATCCGCCGAAGATATTGCATGGCATACCCGCGCAATCTTGGAACATGGTGAAAATCCAGCGCCGCTGGTCAAGTTACGTGCACATCGTAAATCTGCACCCGATGCCATTCAGATCTTTATTTATACACAAGATAAACCTAACCTTTTTGCAACGACAGTCGCCATTCTTGACCGTATGAATCTCGATGTACAAGATGCACGCATTATCACAGCGATCAAAGCATTTAGCCTCGATACTTATATTGTCCTCGATCGTTTTGGCACACTGTTGACCGATCCTGAACGTGAAATCACCGTGAAGGAATCTCTGATAGATGGATTGAGCCATTCAGACAAATACCCAGGTCTGATGCAACGCCGTATTCCACGCCAGTTACGTCACTTTGATATTGAAAATACGGTCGATATTAGCCTTAATCCTGTACTCAACCAAAACATGGTGGAAATCTCAACCCTTGACCAGCCAGGTCTACTGGCGCGAGTAGGTGGTTTGTTTATGATGCAGGGCTTGGACATTCACTCTGCAAAAATTGCCACTTTAGGTGAACGTGCAGAAGATATTTTCTTTGTGACAAAGAAAAATAATATCCCGATGTCGGATACAGAAGCTTCAACCTTAGCACAACAGCTGAAAGCGGCTTTAGATGAAGCCTCTAGTCAAGTGATTGTGCAACATTAATTTTGGTAGTTAACCCAATGAACTCGAGTTTATCTCTTTTACATCCTTACCCTTTTGAAAAGCTGAATCGTCTTTTTCAGGACATTCAGCCTGCTGATTTACCCCTGATCCCACTTTCAATTGGTGAACCGAAGCACCCTGCCCCTGAATTTGTCAAACAAGCCATCATTGACAATTTTGCACATCTATCAACCTACCCGAACAGTAAAGGTGTGCCTGAGCTACGTCAAAGTATCGCTAACTGGCTGACACAGCGTTTCAAGCTTAAACAAATCAGTGCAGAACATGAAATTTTACCCGTTTCAGGGACACGTGAAGCTTTATTTTCATTTGTACAAGCTTTGGTACGCCGTGAAGATGCGCCCTATGTGGTCATGCCAAACCCGTTTTACCAAATTTATGAAGGTGCAGCCATCTTGGCTGGAGCAAAACCGTACTTCATTAACTGTACTGAAGAAAATGGTTATTTAGGTGACTTCGATGCTGTTCCTGCTGCAGTTTGGGAAAAAACCGCATTATTGTTTGTTTGTACGCCAGGTAACCCAACGGGTGCAGTACTTTCTAAAGAAAAATTTAAAAAATTAATCGCGCTCTCTGACCAATATGGCTTTGTAATCGCTTCAGATGAATGTTATTCAGAGCTTTGGTTTGATGAAACACCAACGGGTTTATTGGAAGTTTGTGCAGAAATCGGTCGTCATGACTACAAAAATTGTGTGGTTTTCCACTCATTGTCTAAACGCTCAAACCTTCCTGGCATGCGTTCAGGTTTTGTTGCAGGTGATGCAAGTTTGCTCAAACCGTATTTGCAATATCGTACTTATCATGGTGCGGCAATGCCAGTACAGCATCAAATTGCCTCTATCTCTGCATGGAATGATGAGCAACACGTTGAAGAAAACCGTAGACTCTACCGTGCTAAATTTGATTTATTTCAGTCTGAGCTTGGACATTTATTGCCATTACAAAAACCGGATGCAGGGTTTTATTACTGGTTAAAAGTCGATAATGACGAACAATTCGCACGCATGCTGATGGAAAAAGCGCATATTAAAGTTTTGCCAGGGCGTTATTTATCCCGTGATACGGAACAAGGTAATCCGGGTGAAAATCATGTACGTATGGCACTCGTTGCAGATATCGCGCAATGTGAACAAGTTATTGAGCGTTTAAAGCGTATTCTTTAATTTAATTGTTATATTAACTTAAGTTATTTTAAATCAAATCACGATGCTGATATTTAAATATCAGCATCGTTTTTATTTTATTTATTTTTAAGCTCTTTAAAATGCTCAAAAACAAATTGAGTTAATGGATTATTATTTAATTTACTTTTATAAATATAAATACTTTGATTTACCACATATTGTGATGTTGATAATTCGATCAGTTTGTTTTCTGCCAGTTCATCCATAATGGTAATTCTTGGCAACCATGCAACCCCAACACCCTGTAGCACCAACTGTTTTAAATTTTCAGCATTATCAGTTTCATACAAAATATGGCAATCTAAATTATTGGTTTGAATCACATGATCAACCAAATTTCTCAAATATGCATTTTTACTATAGGTCAATAATGGAAAATGTTGATTTAAATCATATGTTTTATTGGTCGTTTTTGCATAAACTGGAATAATCTCGGTCTCTCCGACCCGCACAGAAGATAATGCATCGAACTTCCCTTGATTCATTTCATGCTTAGAAGCATAAGAAACTAGAAAATCGATTTTACCTTCTTTTAAAAGTTTTAGTCCTTCGCCTGTATTAATTGCCATAATTTCAAATTTTATGGCTTGTTCATCAATCGGAACAAACCTCAAATAATCGGCAAAGAAACTATTTACCAGAGAATGAACAACTGCAAATCTTAGGGTATTATCTTTGGTGTTTTTAATCTCATAAATGAGTTGCATACTTTCATTTAATTGCGCTTGCAAAGTATTTGCTGTGGATAATAAAACCTGTCCTAATTCTGTAAAACTTACTTCCTTGCTGTTTCGATCAATAATCGAAAAACCTACAGTTTCTTCGAGGTGTTGTAATCTTCGACTAAACGCAGATTGTGAAATATATCTTTTTTGTGCCGCTTTTGAAATTGAACGTTCCTGATCGAGGGTAATCAGATCAAGAGCCCAACGAATTTCAAGATTCATAGATCACTTTGATTGGTTGCTATGTTAAAGCGCTGAATTATACGCATAGATTATGAGGAAAATACATATCCATTTTTTAATGAATACTATGCAAAAAATACATATCTCAAGAATTTTATGCATTATCAATTTGGCTTTTTTGTTTTTATGATTTGGCTATCTCCTCTTGATTGTTACCAAATATGAATACTAATGTTTCAGTTCGCTCAGAAAAAGATCTTTTAGGCTATCGTGATATTCCTAACCAATTTTACTTTGGTGTTCAGACACTTAGAGCTATTGAAAACTTTAACTTAACACACAGCAAAATTAGTAATCATCCAAATTTTATTATTGCACTTGCAATGGTTAAACAGGCTTGTGCGCAAGCCAACCACAAACTAGGCAAACTTAGCGAAGAAAAATACCAAGCGATTGAGTTTGCTTGCCAACAGTTAATCAATGGTCATTATCACGACCAGTTCCCTATCGACATGCTTCAAGGTGGTGCGGGCACTTCAACCAACATGAATGCCAATGAAGTGATTGCAAACGTGGCATTAGAGCATATGGGTTTTGCAAAGGGTGAATACAAACACCTGCACCCGAACAATGACGTGAACATGTCACAATCAACCAACGACGTTTACCCAACTGCAATTCGTGTCGGTTTATTGTTGAGTTTGAAAGGTTTACAAACAGCATTTGCAACTCTAATCCAAGCGTTCTCGAACAAAGCTGTTGAGTTTAAAGATGTCTTGAAAATGGGTCGTACCCAACTACAAGATGCTGTACCAATGACTTTGGGTCAAGAATTTGCAGCTTTTGCAACCACTTTGCAAAAAGACCTCGACAAAATCAATGCCATCGCTCCTGACATGCTTGGCTATGTCAACCTTGGTGGTACTGCAATCGGTACAGGGATTAACACTGAAGCGGCGTATGCACCGTATGCAATTTCTGCATTAGCTGCAATCACCAAAGAAAACATCCAAGCTGCACCTGATTTTGTTGAAGCAACTTCAGACATGGGCGACTTTGTTTTATTCTCAGGTTTGCTTAAACGTACTGCAACTAAGTTGTCAAAAATTGCCAACGACTTACGTTTACTTTCAAGCGGTCCACGTACAGGTTTAAATGAAATTAACCTTGAGCCACGCCAGCCAGGTAGCTCAATCATGCCAGGCAAAGTGAACCCTGTGATTCCTGAAGCAGTTAACTTGGCATCTTTCCAAGTGATCGCAAACGACTTGGCAGTAACATTGGCAGCTGACGCAGGTCAACTACAATTGAATGCTATGGAACCATTAATCGCGTTCAAATTGTTTGAATCAATTGATTTACTTGCAAAAGCAATGTTGATGTTTACAGATAAATGTATCAACACCGTGACTGCAAACCCTGAACATTGCAAAAACTTGGTAGAAAATTCAATCGGTATCGTGACTGCATTGAACCCGTACCTTGGTTATGAAAATACAACACGTATTGCAAAAACTGCGAATGTTGAAAACCGCAATGTACTGGATTTAATCCGTGCAGAAAAATTGTTATCTGAAGAGCAACTTTCTGAAATCCTTGCAATTGAAAATATGATTCAACCAAAAGTTTCTGCGTAACTCTCCCGCGCTTTTAAAGGTCAGTCACTTCATGTGGCTGACCTCTTTTTTTAATACACTCTCTTGCGAATTGAGCAAAGCACACCCCTCAATGCATTTTTATCAGGCATTTATTTGGCTTTTTTTATACACTATTCCATAAAATATTGAACTTAAAAATGGAATTGCCATGCTAGATCAAATTCAACATATTTATGTGATTGGACTGGGTGCAATGGGTGCGCTTTACGCATCTAAACTTTATGACTATAATCCTGAACTGGTGCATGTCATCTTAGATGAACAGCGTAAAACGCGCTATGAACGCGATGGTTTCTGGGTCAATAATAAAAAATATGATTTTGACTATATAACTCCTGAACAAAGTAAGCATGCGCCCAAAGCCGACCTGATTATTATCGGGGTTAAAGCTGCACAATTGCATGAAGCCATTGAATTATGTCGTGAAATTCTTCAGCCTAAAACACGTATTATTTCCTTGCTCAATGGTATCAGCAGCGAAAGTATGATTGCCGAACATTTAGGACCACAACATCCTTTTTATGCTTATGGCGTGGCCATGGATGCAACTCGACAAGATACCCATGTCAATTACACTAAAGCGGGCTTCTTGGTATTTGGTGAGCAAAATAACCAAACACCAAGCTGCGATGTGCAACAGGTACAGTGTTTATTTGAACAAGCACAGATTCCCTATCAAACCCCTGTCGATATGCAATATGCGCTTTGGAAAAAATTTATGCTGAATGTCGCGGCCAATCAGGTCACAGCGATTTTGAAAGTCCCGTATGGCCAAGTCAAAACAAATCCTTATGTACAGCAACTCATGTTTTCTGCGGCACAAGAAGTCCTTGATATTGCGCATGTTGCAGGTATTGCATTAACTGAACAAGACCATAAAGAGATTCTTACACCGATGCTCCAACTCAATGATCAGGCATATACTTCAATGTGCCAGGACATTTTAGCCAAACGCAAAACTGAAGTGGCAATTTTTGGGGAAACTGTGATTGAACTGGGTTTAAAGTACCATGTGGCAACGCCTGTCAATCAGGTTCTAGTCAATATGATTCATGCGATTGAAGCCAGTTTTTAATCGTATTTAAAACCAGATTATGTTGAGCCTTAAACACGGCTCAACATATTATAACAGTTAAAAACATCATATTTTTTAATCACAAAGCTCGAATGCAGCGCGACCACATTTTCAATTTTGGCAATACGGCGTAGTAAAATCTCGCTATAGTCTTCCATATTTTTTGCCACAAGCTCGACAATAAAATCTGCACTTTGCCCTGTAACCAGATAGGCATTGATCACTTCAGGAATAGCTTCAATTTGCTCTAAAAAGCTGTCAAATGTTTCACTGTCATGTTTGTTTAGAGAGACTTGCAGCAAAATATGCAAGGTAAAGCCCAATTTGGCGTAATTAATTTCGCGCTTCAAATTGGTCATAATCTTAGATTCGATCAGATGTTTGATACGGCGATGTACTGAACTGACAGATAAATTAATACGCTCGGACAACTCATTAAGGTTTAAATCTTCATGAGTCAAAATTTCAAGAATTTGCTTGTCATAACGGTCTAATTGCATGAGATTTTTCCATAATTTAATTTTGGAAAAATAATAAGAAATATATTTTTATCATTGCAGGCAAGAATTTTTAAGGGTCAAGGGAAAACTTATGTTTACTTTTAACAACTTAATGATGCTAACATTAAGCCTTTGGCAAGCAACTTGTGGTTGATTGTGTCTAAAAGCCGAGTCGATACTTTGTGAGCGAGGTTAGCACTTATCTCCCAATATTGGCTAACCAATCTTCTCGATCCCCATCACACCCTGATTCGTACTATAGCAACGGTCATTTCGAATTATTTTCCTGATTAATTCTAATTTAACATCTTTTTGGAATTATTTTTCACATATAAAACAAAAAAACTTATTTTTTTCTTTTTAATGCTTTTTTAACCAACTTTCTTATCTACTTTTCAAGTTTTTGAAGAATTTTTCATACAAATCCATAGCAACTTCCACCAAAAGAAAAGCCCTCAGATTGCTCCAAGGGCTTGACTGGTAAGATCATCTATCTTGCAAAAAGCATTGATCTTAAATCAATTATTTTTTCTCTGGCTTAAAACTATCTTTTAAATCCAAAATACGGTTAAACACTGGTTTTTCTGCACTGTGATCATAACGATCTGCAACGAAGTAGCCTTCACGCTCAAACTGGAAGCGATCTTCAGGGTTGGCTTGTGCCAAAGCAGGCTCAATCACGGCTTGTAATACAGTCAGTGAATTTGGATTGAGATTTTCCAAGAAATCTTCACCTTGTTCAGGGTCTGCAATACTAAATAGGCGATCATAAATGCGTACTTCAGCAGGAATACCTTGACTTGCAGATACCCAGTGAATAACACCTTTCACTTTACGACCTTCAGGGTTTTTACCTAAAGTTGCAGGGTCAATCGAACATTTCAGTTCAACCACTTCACCATTTTCATCTTTAATCACTTCATCACACTTGATCACATAAGCATGACGCAAACGTACTTCGCCTTCAGGCACCAAGCGTTTAAAACCTTTTGGTGGCACTTCTTCAAAGTCTTTACGATCAATGTAAATTTCTTTGCTGAGTGGAATGATACGCTCGCCCATGTCTACGTTTGGATGGCGTGCATGAGCCAAGTCCATATCTTCAGGCAAGTTAGTTAACGTTACTTTGAGTGGGTTAAGCACTGCCATACCACGCGCCGCGCTGTTTTCAAGCGACTGACGAATACAGAACTCCAGCATGGCAACATCCACCACACCGTCAGTTTTTGACACGCCTACACGTTTACAGAAATCGCGTAAACCTTCAGCAGTGAAACCACGACGGCGCATACCGACTACGGTTGGCATACGTGGGTCATCCCAACCATTGACAAAGTTACCTTCAACCAAACGGCGTAATTTACGTTTTGAGGTAATCGTATAATCAATGTTTAAACGCGAAGATTCGTACTGATGCGGTACAGCAACAGAATGAACTTTCTCAATCACCCAGTCATAAAACGCGCGGTGATCTTGGAATTCTAAAGTACAGAGTGAATGCGTAACGGCTTCAATGGCATCTGACAATGGATGCGCATAGTCATACATTGGGTAGATTTTCCATTTGTCACCTGTTTGATGGTGTTCAGAGTGCAAAATACGATACAAAATCGGATCACGCATATGGACATTTGGGCTTGCCATGTCAATTTTGGCACGTAAAACAGCCTGACCTTCAGCAAATGTACCATCTTTCATTTTTTCAAAACGTTCAAGATTTTCTTGTACAGTTGCATCACGGTAAGGTGAGTTTTTACCAGGTTCAACAAAGTTACCGCGGTTTAACTTGATTTCTTCAGGCGTTTGCAAATCAACATAAGCATCGCCTTGTTCGATCAGCTGTACAGCCCATGTATAGAGTTGATCAAAATAGCTCGAAGCGTAGCATGGCTCGCCTTTCCAGTTAAATCCGAGCCATTTCACATCATTGGCAATACCATCAACATATTCTTGTTCTTCTGCATCTGGATTGGTATCGTCAAAACGTAAATTACAATAGCCACCAAATTCTTCAGCAACACCAAAGTTCAAGCAAATGGCTTTTACGTGACCAATATGCAAATAACCATTAGGTTCAGGTGGGAAACGGGTTACAACTGTAGCAGTGCGGCCTCCGGCAACATCATCGGTAATGACTTGACGGATAAAGTCTAAGCCGGGCTGTTGTTCTTGCTGCGCAGCATCGACAGTGGCTTGGCTATTCGGTGTCGGTATATTTGGCAGATTTGAAACAGCATCATTCGGCTTCATAATGGATAAATCACTTCTTGGTTAAAAATTTAGGATAATTTAAACGCTATCAGGCTCTTTTCTCAAACAAAATAACGTTTATACTTGCTATCTAGTTTACAGTTTGCTTATGCTTCTCTCAACAAAAAAACCCGTGGCTTTTTTTGCCATGCCTAGGAGATTATGTAATGAGTTTTCCTCAAGTCGAATTAAACACCAATAAAGGTCGTATTGTTCTTGAGCTTAACAGCGAAAAAGCGCCTAAAACAGTGGCAAACTTTTTAGAATATGTGCGTGATGGTTTCTATGATGGTGTAATTTTCCACCGTGTAATCGATGGTTTCATGATCCAAGGTGGCGGTTTCGACGAAAACTTTAAAGAAAAAGCAACTCGTGATGCAATTGAAAACGAAGCTGACAATGGTTTAAGCAATGATGCTGGCACTATTGCTATGGCTCGTACACAAGCACCACACTCTGCTTCTGCACAGTTCTTTATCAATGTAAAAAGCAACTCTTTCTTAAACCACACTGGCAAAACTACCCAAGGTTGGGGTTATGCCGTGTTTGGTAAAGTTGTTGAAGGTATGGACGTTGTTGAACAAATTAAAGGCGTACGTACAGGCAACCGTGGTTACCACGCTGACGTTCCTCTTGAAAATGTCGTGATTGAAACTGCTAAAATTATCGCTGAATAATTTTAGGATGCCTTTGTGACTTACCTGTTTATCTCTGATTTACATTTGTCACCTAATCACCCTCGACTCGTTCGAGGGTTTTTAGCTTTATTAGACGACTATCAGCAAAAACAAACCCAACTGTATATTTTGGGTGACTGGTTCAATGCATGGATTGGCGATGATAACCGCTCAGTATGGCTTGATGAAATTGTGCAGGCGCTGCAACAATTTACTGCACAGGGCAATCAGGTTTATTTTCAAGTCGGCAACCGTGATTTTGCATTAAGCCAAAAGTTCCTAAATCAGTTTTCAGGTCATTTGTTGCCTGAGATTGCGACATTAAAGATTCACAACCAGTTATATCGCCTTGAACATGGTGATGCCCTGTGTACCGATGATGTTGCTTATCAACGCTTTAAAAAAATTATTCGCAATCCAGTTTTAATTTTTATTTTGCGACGCACACCTTTAAGTTTTCGCAAAAAACTGGCTGAAGGTTTTCGGCAAAAAAGCCACGAATCCAAACAAGAAAAGCATTACGATATCATGGATGTCAATCAGCAAGCCGTTGATGCTGCACTCAAAGATGTTGATGTTTTAATTCACGGTCACACTCACCGCCCCATGATTCACACAGAAATTGATCATAAACAGCGTATTGTACTGGGTGACTGGCGTGAAAAAACAGGCGAAGCTATAATTTTAGAGGTTGATGCGCAAGGTCAGCAACAGTTTAAGAATTATAAATTTTAATAAATCATGCTAACCAAGCATGCATAATTTGTAGATGCAATAAGTGTTATAACTTCCCTACAGAATTACTCTCGCAAATGACTAGAGTAGTTTCTCGTAACATAATTCCCTTAATGATCAATCCTGCTATCTGTTTATACATTCCCTTGCACAATCACTAGATACTACAGATCAAGTTATTTTAAGCCATTCATTATTCTGGTTTTAAAACAGGGCAAATAATATTTGTTCATATAAAGTTTCTCGCCCAGCTTTCTGTAATTCAATTTTAATCTCATTCGAATATGGTCGATTTCAAGCAGAACGACACTTTTAAATTCAATGCTTAGCGTAAAAAAACGCCGTCAAATTACAGGAAAATTCAAATAAAATAATGATAATTTATAACAAGTTAAAATTTATGACTTCATCAATTTGCATCGGTACATTACAATGTTTGCTCCACGTGAATGGCTTTCGAACAAATTGCACGACTGACCACGCAACAAGACACTGCATATGACTCAGCATTATCCACAAGGGCTTGATTCCCATTTAAAACCTTGGCTATATGCCTCAGGCTCACTGACTCAGCAACTCACTCAGCTTGCAGGTGGGCAGTTTCGAGTAGAGCCGCTTCAAGAATCTTTTCAGCGCATGCAGCGTCAAGACAGTTTATGGTTGACTATGCCCCATCAACATACTGCATGGGTACGAGAAGTTTTTTTATATGGCTGTGAATCCGAGCCGTGGGTACGTGCCAAAAGTATTTTTCCGATTTTAAGCCTGCAAGGTAAAGCACGACGCTTTCGACATTTGGGTCAACGTCCAATTGGGCATTACTTATTTCAACGCACGACACCGCACTGTGAACGGCGGATACTGCATTTGAATGAGGGTTGGACACGGCAAAGTTGTTATACTTGGCACGGCTGCAAGTTTATTGTTCAAGAAACTTTTTTACCTGCATTTGAACGCTTTATTCAAACATTGCGATGAAGGACTGGCATGGCAACTGTACAACACACCAACTGGCAACAGCGCTTACAAGCATATTATTACCTGTGCCGTTTTGATAAACCAATTGGCACAGAGCTGGTGCTTTGGCCAACCATGTGGGCACTGTGGATTGCTGCAAAGGGTTTTCCTGATTTAAAAACCTTTATTGTGATGTTCCTCGGTGTGATTTTTATGCGTGCCGCAGGCTGTGCGATTAATGATTTTGCTGACCGTAAAGTCGATGGTCATGTTGCACGCACCAAGCAACGTCCACTGGCAACAGGGATCATTCAACCGATTGAAGCCATCATGGTGTTTTTGGCTTTGGTGGCTGCTAGTGCCTGCCTGCTGTTCTTTTTACCAATCGCAACCTTTTATTGTTCTTTTGGTGCACTCATTTTGGCGTTCATTTATCCATTTATGAAACGCTATACCCATTTGCCACAAGTGTTTTTGGGTGCAGCATTTTCATGGGCAATTCCTATGGCATTTACTGCAATGGGACGTCCACTGGATTTAACCTGCTGGCTACTTTACTTTGGTAATCTGGCTTGGACCGTCGCATATGACACGCAGTATGCAATTACCGACCGTGAATATGACCTAAAAATTGGTGTGAAATCCACCGCAATTTTATTTGGTCGTTATGATATTCAGATTATTAATTTATTACAGGCAGCCAGTGTCGTATTAATTGGCGCAGCATTATATCGAGAAGAGTTATTCTATCCTTATGGCATAATTGCACTGTGTGCTGTAATCGCTGACTATATTTATCAATGGATGCAAACTCGTCAGCGTGATCCACAGCGTTGTTTCAAAACATTCTTGCATAATCGCTGGGTCGGTATGATTATTTTTGCAGGGATCTTTATCGCTCTACTTTAAGTTCAAATTTTCTTCGTCTTGAAATAAAACTCCAATATAAATACATATCAGGACAGGATACTCTTAAACAATATGAAAGGTGACTGTCTTGGTCGCCTTTTATATTGTTTGCATTGAAAAACACCCGTAATTTCGTATGCTTCTTTTAACTCTTTTCTTTGTTGCAGATTTAGGCTCTATGCATGTAAAACTGTTGAAATCTACATTTGTGTTGATTGGTCTATCCAGCCTCATGCTAAGCGGCTGTCAGGTAGTCAATGTCAAACGGCAAGCCTTAAATGTAACAATTTCCAATGAGCGTGACAGCATTCTCACCCGCGACCAACTGAGCGAAGCCAGTTTAAATGTCTTGTCCATGACAGGACGTGAAGCTAAAAGCTGTATTGAAAGCCCCGTAGCATGTTTAAAAAATATGCAACAAATTCCACAAGAGCAATTATTTTCCACTGCCAGCGAGCTGTATCTAGCAAAAGCCAAATTATTAGAAAACTCATCGGCCTGTAAGAAAAAACCTAAGCCGAAGCAGCATCTTTCCGAAAAATATCAACAGCAGCAACAATTGTTTTCTAGCTGTATTACACAAGAAGGTGAGATGCTCGACAAAAGCATTCGTTACAGTTATGCCTATCTATTTCGTTCTACTCGAGAACCTACACAACGTATTTTTGATAACCGACAAGTTCAAGTTCGCGACTTTTATAATCAGGCAATTGCCAAACTTGCCTCTGCATACCCTGCCCAGCCTATAGAACAACAAACCACGAGCCAACCTGCTAGCATCAAGATTGGCAATAGCACTTATCAAATTGACTTTAGCGACTATCCAGATTTAGCGCATCAGCCAATTGAGAGCTATATTTCAAGTTACAATATGAATTTTTCAGGGCTACGCTCCATTAACCGAAGGGATGGCTTTGGCTCAGAATTTGTGGTGGTCTTGCCAAAAAAGCAACGTCATGAGGAAAATCAGTATATTTTAGATCCGCTAAGCTATCAGTTTAATACTGGAGGTAATCCAAATATTCATGCTCCGCGTTACCTTGCAAGTACCATTACCATCGAGCCTGAAAAAAACACCAGTTTACAAAGCTTACTGAACAATTCACCTATGGTTGTCAAGATACATGACCCCTATCGTTATGACAAAATCAGTATTGAGCATAACGCTTATCCACTGGCTGCAAATTTCTCTGTACCTTATGGATTGTGGTTAGCACAAAATAATCTAGGTAAATCGGCTTATTTAAGCCTGATTGATCGTGACAAAAACATCGTGATGCCGCATTTATATATGCTGGAACCCTTTAATCCGAACAAAAAAGTCATTGTGCTGATTCATGGTCTTGCCAGCAGCCCCGAAGCATGGGTACGCTTGACGAATGATATTATGAGCGATCCTGTTTTGCGTGAGCATTATCAGGTTTGGCAAGTATTTTATTCAACCAACATGCCAATCATTGAAAGTCGCTTTCAAATTTATGCTCTACTCAAGCAGTCTTTTGCATTGGTCGACCCTAAAGCGCCAGCATATAGTGATGCTGTGCTAATTGGTCATTCTATGGGTGGAATTATTGCACGCTTACTGGTTAGTAATCAGAACTTGAGTGCTCCAGCATTTAAAATTTACAATAGCCACAGTTTACTTGCACACAAAAATGATCCTGTGATACTTGAGCGCTTCAATATCCAGCCTATTCCCAACTTCGATCGGGCGATTTTCCTGTCTTCTCCAAACAAAGGCACTGCTTTTGCTGATTTATGGTTTACGAAAATGGCGCGCCGAATCATTCGTGTACCCAGTGTTTTTATGGGGGCAATTGGCGATACGTTAGAGGGCGATCTGAATGTCAAAGGCACCATCAAACAGCTCAATCAAAGTATTATTCAAAATGGCCCTAGCGACCTCAGTTACAAATCCAAATTCATTGCGCTTACCAAAAATGTAAATCCACCTAAAGGATTTATTTTTCATTCAATTATTGGTAATGACACCAAAAGCAATGATCTACAAAAAATAACTGATGGAATCGTTCCTTATAGCAGTGCTCATTTAGAGGGTGCCGCGTCAGAGAAAATTATTCACGGGGGGCATTCTATTCAGGAAACTCCTGAAGCAGTTTTGGAGTTACGGCGGATTTTACGTTTGCACTTGATTCAACACGGTTTGTATCAAGCTCCGACCGCAAAATAATCTAATAAGCAAGCATAAGATCATATTTCTGATGCTTGCCTTGAACTTAGTTCAATAGATTAAAACGTATTGGCAGGCAAATACACTTCACCTTTCATTAAAATACGTGCGCTACGACTCATAATGGCTTGTTGCATTTGCCATACGCCTTGTTTTTCAATGAGTTCAGCACCAACAGTTAAAGTCCCCGATGGATGACCAAAACAGACTTTATTGCCTGTTTTTGAGCTACGCTTTTCATATAAAATCGTGCCTGGAACGCAAGCTGCGGCTGCAATGGCAATAGCAGCGGTTCCCATCATGGCATGGTGCAATTTCCCCATAGACACTGCGCGAACAAGCAAGTCAATATCTGTCGCGGCAACAGCTTTCCCGCTTGAACTGACATAGTCTTGAGATTGAGCTGCAAATGCAATTTTCGGTGTATGCTGACGCGTTGCAGCTTCTGCAATATCACTAATTAAACCCATTTTTACCGCGGCATAAGCACGGATTTTTTCAAGTTTGGCTAAGGCTTGTGGATCATTGTTAATATCATCTTGCAACTCGGTTCCGCGATAACCCAAATCTTCAGCATGTAAAAATACTGTTGGAATTCCTGCTTGAACCATAGTCACTTCAAATGAACCAATTTCAGGCACATCGAGCTGTTCTTTGAGTTTGCCTGTCGGAAAAATTCCTGTGGTTGCTTCAGGATCAACTGCTTCACAAAATGCCAGTGAAATTTCAGCCGCAGGAAAAGTCACGCCATCGAGTTCAAAATCACCCAGTTCCTGCACTTCACCATCAACAATTGGAACTTCGGCAACAATGGTTTGCTGAATATTCGCCTGCCAAATGCGTACCGTGCAAATTCCATTTTCAGGAATTCGGTTGGCATCGACCAAACCCTGACGAATGGCAAAAGGTCCTACTGCCGCAGATAAATTACCGCAGTTGCCACTCCAGTCAACAAAAGCCTGATCAATTGAAACCTGCCCAAACAAATAATCAACGTCATGTTCAGGCTGCTGGCTTTTTGCCACAATCACGGTTTTACTGGTACTTGAAGTTGCACCACCCATGCCATCAATTTGCTTGCCATACGGGTCTGGACTTCCAATGACTCTCAGTAAAATTTTGTCACGCGCTTCGCCCGCGACCTGTGCAGCTTCAGGCAAATCATTCAGGTTAAAAAATACGCCTTTACTGGTTCCGCCACGCATATACGTTGCTGGAATCGTCATTTGTTTTTGGGCAGCCATTTCCTTATTTTCCTATCTTCTCTATATTTAAAAACGACTCACCTTGCATGAATCTGAATGACATCATGAATCAAAATTGTCGACAATTCTATTCGACTATGGGGGAATTCGGTTTTTTTAAAAACCTCTTTTAGATTTAATTACCCAATAAAAAAGCCCAAGTTTTAACTCACCTTGGGCTTTTTTATCTGTTCAGATGTTTAAATCAGATGGATTACTCTTCGTCTTCTTCATATTCAAACAAGTAACTCATACATCCCCAACCATCATATTGACCACCAAATTCTTTGGCAATTTTAGTCAACCATTCTTCCAGACCCACCACGTCCTGATGTTCCAGAATCATATTTATATGTACGTTTAATATCCATAGATTTTCTTGATCAGTATGCTGATCTTCTTGATATAACGAAATTTTTTGCTCTTGATGCAACAAATTCAAAGCACATTTTTCTGCTTGTTCCTTGTGTTCAAAAGCCATTGAAAATTCAACTTCATGAGGTTCGGTGAGGTCGCTACCGTCCTCAACCATCTGCCAAAGCAAGTTGCCATTTTCATCGTCTGGGAATTGTTGATAATCGCGTGTCATTGTTGTGTCCTTATTGTCTGCTGGCTATTGTTATAAAATACAGCCTAACCCATTTTTATTGCAGTTTAACGATATGTCAAACAAAAAATATTGTCGACAATATGACTGTTAAACATAAATAGGCAGACTAGAATGGTGCAGGTAAATCCAACTCAATTTCATGTTGAGTTAGAGGTTGTTTAAATCCCAAATATGCTGCATGAAGCGCCATACGTGGCAAAGAGAATTGTCTCGGTTTAGGGTGATATAAGTTATCTCCCATAATTGGATGCCCAATATGTGCCATATGCACACGAAGTTGATGTGAACGCCCTGTAATTGGCGTCAGTTTGACGCGACTGATATTCAACTCAAGATCATAACCTATACGTTGATACAATGTTTTGGCAGGTTTACCTATATCGAAATCAACTTTTTGTTTGGGGCGATTGGGCCAATCCGTGATTAGAGGAACTTCAACACAACCTTCTGTTGTAATTTCCCCTTGAAGCAATGCCACATAATGTTTAGTGACCTGACGTGCCTGAAACATTTTACTCACTGCAACTTCAGCATCACGGTGTTTAGCAAACATCAACAGCCCTGAAGTTGCCATATCTAAGCGATGTGTGACTTTGGCTTGTGGATATTGCTGCAAAATCCGCAAATATGCACTGTCCTGATGTTCTGGTAAGCGCCCCATCACCGACAATAATCCCGCAGGCTTATTAATCACCAGCAAATCATCATCTTCATAAATGGTATGTAGTAGTTCTTGTGGTGGACGATACACAAACGCAACATCGGCAGACATAATACAATTCAAACAAAAAACAATGCAGACAACATAACAATGACACTTTCACCTGTCAATTTTGCAGCGTCAATTTGACGGATAGCTATAGCTAACGTCTTTTATTCATTTCACTAAGCAAATCAAGCTGAATTTCCTGAATCTGCGCCAGACGCTCCCATTGATGCGACAGTAAATGATCAATCTTTTCATGCAAATGTCGAATTTCCAACTCTGCCTTTAAATTAATCTGATAATCATGCAGGGAACGCAACCGATCTTTAGCTTCCTGACGATTTTGACTCATCATAATAATCGGAGCCTGAATGGCTGCCAAACAAGACAATACCAAATTCAAAAAAATAAATGGATACGGGTCGGCAGGATGCAGCATAACCACCGAAGTATTCACGACAATCCATACAACCAAAAACACAAAAAAACAAATCAGAAACGTCCAGCTCCCACCAAAACTGGCAATTTTATCGGCTAACCTTTCTCCAAATGTCCAGTTTTCATCAAGTTCAACCTCGACATTTTTAGTAATGAGTTCATGATTCTGCATGCTAAGAACGACTTCTTGCTCCAAATCGGTCAGTTCACCTTTTTCCGACTTGAGTAATGAATGTACGTATTGGATACGATAATGCGTTAGATCCGAACGGCAAATAAAGCTCTGCTCAGACCATTCTGGAGAGTCTTTAAGAATCGCCTCGGCAATCACATCACGAATGCCGTCACTCGGAATCAAATCTTTTAAGGGGAACAGTTTTTTGCATACTGCACATTGATGCATCGTGTTTCTATTATTGTCCATAATTCCCCGATATTCTTAATCTTATCTCCATGATGATAGCAAGATTTGACTATTTTATGGCAACTGTTGAATTGTTTGATTTATCCTGCTTTCTTTCATCGACATCATGAATTTCTTGCAAGCGTCATTGCAATCCACGGCACCAGATTAAACATGATGATTGCAATTTTATAAAAAGCGACACCTGAATAATGAATCACATCAAACGTATTGTCTGATAGATTAAACCAACTGCCCTGTAAACGTTTTAAAAACTGGCGCGCAAAAACAAACAGCAAAAACCAAATTATTAAAATGGCATAGTTAATCAGAGTGGCATAAAGTAAAACTTGTCGTATAGCTTCATAACTCATGAGAGTGCCTTATTTTTGGGCTATAGTTAATATAATAGCGCAAAAAATCAGCAGTAAATAAAAATACAAATTTAATTCCACAAAAATAAAAATATTAAAAACAAAATCTTAAATAAAAATATCAAAAATTATCATTTCTTTAGCATTCCATATTTGATGAGAATTTACACTAAATATGAAATGCCATTTTTACTTAGGCTAAATTACTTTTTAAAACGCCTTCAAGAAGCGTAAATTAATACGATTGTCTTCTTTAAAACCATTTTCAACTTTTAGATCACATCCATAGGCAACAATAACTTGCGTAGTTGGTGTTGGGTTAATTCCAGTACCCACCCAAAATTTGGTTTGCTGTGTTCCGTTGGTTGTCACACCTGCCTGCTTGGTATCACCCGCATCGCTATAAGAAAGACCTGCACGTAAATCGACTTTATCATTCAGGAAGTAACGCGCATTGGTTTGTACCTGATAGCCGATATCCTGCTTAATGTCACCGCCGATTGCATCGGTGTTTTTACCATAAATAGTCATGTCCGCAGATACATCCCACGCCAGTTTTGGCGTCAAACGTGTGGTATAAGCTGCCTGTATATTCAACTTGTAACGATTTTCCCCAAGATTAAGTGCTTTGTCTGAAGAATATTGACCCGTTGGCAAAAACAAATACGGCGTAATACCAAAAGTGCTGTGTGTGCTGGCATTGTTATAAAAAAAGAATGTATTGGCTAAAATAATATCCCCCAAGCCACTACTTGAGCCTAGATCTGAAATATCTTTACCTGCATCCAAACGCCCGAAAGGAATCAAAATTTGTGGTGCAACATGAATCCCTGCAATATCAGTGTAATGCACATAACGAGCAATACCCACATCGGAAGTCAGGCTATAGTTTCCTGGAACTTTATCACTACCACTATATAAAGCATCTCGGGTAGCATGCTGATAATACAAAATTGCGAGGTTTGTACCTGTTGGAGCATAGTCATAATCCCCCGCGTCTAAATCGACCGCATAGGCATGGCTCAAACTTAAATAAACAGCAATAGCAACTGCGCTATTTGTTAAAAACTTCATATTCTAATCCTTTGAATACCAAAAATAAAAAGCAGATCGTTGTCGTTTTTTTAAACAAGAAATCCTGCCGTTTTCTAATCTACTGTTTTTGTTATTAAAAAAAAGCCATGCGATAGTCGTAATGACTTTATTGCTTTTATACGATCCGAGTATCAAATTTTATGATGGTATCATTTAGAATAAATTATAATAATAGATTGTTTCTTGATCATTTATTAGATTGGCTACAAATTAGACGAATTTCCCAATTTTTTGCATATTTTAAAGTCGTAGAATTTGCTTTTTTGCCCAAACTTTTTTGTAACTGAGCCACTGTTTTGTGGTTTTAGATATGCAGATGTCATGATGATCTGAGCATAGACAGGCTCAATATTCAGAATTTTAGCGGTGTTTAGATATTTAGGACGATGAGAGAAACAGAGATGTAAGAGATGAGATATTTAGAATTGCGAATTGATGAAGAAAAATAAGCGATAGAAAATTTATTAGAATGTGAGAATTTTTTAGGGTGTCAAGGGAAAACACTATGGTTTACTTCAACAATCATGACTTGGTAAATGATGACCTTATGCCTATAAACTCTTGATTTATAGCGTCCTAAGCCGAATCGAGACCTTTTGGGTGAGTACACACTTGCGTTATACGCTTCGGTGCATGCTACTCTTTTCGATCCCCATCACACCCTTGAAATATAGTTTAGTCAGATCATGATGGGATTGTTTTTCTAAGATAAACGCATTTTTGGATTTTTTGAAAAAATTTACCGAAAAATAAAATATTTTAAGAAATTATTCCTATATAAGAAAAATTAATCTTCATTTCATTGCATATTTCAGTCTAATTTATCATTTTTTTACCACTACTATTATCTAAATTTTATAAAACACACTCTGCTTAGGAAGCCAATTGAGCAAAACAAACTCAGTTTGAAGATCAGCGTAACAACCTAGCTCCAGAATCCCCAAGACCCTACAAGATTAAGAATATTTTCTTTACACAGTTCAAAGTTTATACACTGCAAAATCTTTATCTAAGATAAATAGAATATTCATATTTATGCTATAGATTTCACATCACAATCATGCTAACAATCTATTTTTAAAGTTAATTTTCTCTCCCCAATTTTAAGCCAGCAAGGACGTAATATATGGCGCTTAGTGTATTTGATTTATTTAAAATTGGCGTAGGACCATCGAGCTCACATACGGTTGGACCTATGCGGGCAGCATATAGCTTTAGTCAATATCTCGAAAAGCACCATCTTTTAACCTCGGTTTCAAAGATCAGCATTCATCTTTATGGGTCATTGTCCTCGACAGGGATTGGCCACAATACCGACAAAGCAACTTTACTGGGTTTAATGGGTTTTGATCCTGAAAGCATTGATACCCAACAGAGCGATGGTTTATTAAAAACAGCATTAGCACAAAAAACTCTGATCATAAACGGGACTCACCCTGTCGCTTTTGACTATATGACCGATGTGATGTTTACCGATGAGCCTTTAGCCTACCATCCCAACGCCATGACCTTAGAAGCCAATGACGATCAAGGTAATGTGCTCTACAAAAATACCTATTATTCAGTTGGTGGCGGTTTTATTGTCGATGAAAGCCATATCCAGCAAGGTTCATTGGTCGCAGATGACACCCAGATTCCGTATCCGTTTAGTAGTGCCAAAGAACTTTTAGCCCTATGCAAGCAGCACAACTTGAGTGTCGGTCAACTCATGCTGGAAAATGAAAAAAGCTGGCGTAGCGAAGCTGAAATTCAGGCAAAAATTATGAACATTTGGCAGGTCATGCAAGAGTGCATTCAAAATGGTCTGCAAAATGAAGGCATTCTGCCTGGTGGGTTAAATATCAAACGCCGTGCTAAAAAGATTCATCAACAGTTATTGCAAAAGAAAAACTCTAATTTAATCGATACGACATTTACAGCCATGGAATGGGTCAATTTATTTGCACTGGCAGTCAATGAAGAAAATGCCGCAGGCGGTCGCGTGGTGACTGCACCAACCAATGGCGCGGCAGGGATTATTCCTGCTGTTTTATATTATTACGTCACTTTTTCACAAGATTTGTCCGAAGAAAAAATTGTCCGTTTTTTCTTGAGCGCGACAGCGGTGGGTATTTTATGTAAGTTAAAAGCATCAATCTCAGGCGCTGAAGTCGGTTGTCAGGGTGAAGTCGGTTCAGCGTGTTCAATGGCATCTGCGGGTTTGACCGAAATTTTAGGTGGTACGCCAGATCAGGTTGAACATGCGGCTGAAATTGGACTGGAGCATAATTTGGGACTCACCTGCGACCCTGTGGGTGGATTGGTACAAGTTCCATGTATTGAACGAAATGCAATTGCAGCGGTGAAAGCGATTAATGCTGCACAGATGGCATTGCATGATGAAGATGAACATTTTATTTCACTCGATAAAGTGATTCAGACCATGAAAGAAACAGGCAAAGATATGTCAGATAAATATAAGGAAACATCAAAAGGTGGTTTAGCAGTCAATTCGATTGAGTGTTAATAGTTTCATGCTTCATCTGTAAGTTGACACTTAAGCTTCAAAAACTTAACTATTATTGGCGCATACACAAATGTAAAAAGCCCTATCACGCGATAGGGCTTTTTAAAAAACAGAGAGTAGCTGTTTTTATATGTGCAGCCTTAAGCAATTTTATTGTTAAATTTATTGCCAAGGCATTTGGTACACTGGGGTAAACGGTCTGTACCAATTTCTAAGTAAACGCGATGTCCGCATTGGACACAAAAATAGAAGCCTGTTCCAGGTTGAGAGCCAGCAGTTACCATCTTTGTTCTCCATAGATTTTAGAAATGGTGTTCAAAGTATAGACAAAATGAGTGGCTTGTCTACATACTATTTTAAATTAAAATGACCGTATAATCTAAAAAAATACTAAATTAATAAATTTGAACAACTAAAGCTTGCTTGCGTTAGACAATTCTTCTTACTTTTAATGCACTTATGCGTAAAAAACTATTTTTCTTGGTCGACAGAAATTTGATGCTGTGTTTTTGTTATAAGATGAAAGTCTTAAATTTTGATACAAATAAGCCCCGTGAGGTTGGGGCTGTGATTTAAGAGGATAGATAGTTGGTTATGATTACAATTAGCCCCAACTATAGATAACATTATATTTATCTTCATATTTCGAACTTATATCATTTATTGACTTAAATAAATCTTTTTTCAGTACACTTGTATCATCTGTATTTGATATATAAATAAAAGTTTTTTCTATTACTGATTCAACACTTTCAATTCTAAATTTATACTTCGATGTTCCCTTTATTTCTCCAAATATTGTATAAATCATCCCCAAAGTATGGCTACCTAGTCGACATGTAATTACAGCAATAAAAGCTGCCTTATTAAAAGTTAATCTCTTTTTCAATTCAAATTCAGCCATAAAATTACATTGATCAGACTTAGTAATTAATGTATGAAACTGCTCTATTTCTTGCTTATAAGAATATAATTCCTGTATAGAAATAGTTATTTCTTCATAGATCTTTGCTTGAAAACATATTTGCAATGCTTTACTTAACAATTCATCAAAAACCTCTAAATCTCTTTTTACATACTCACTTTTAAAATCAAAGGCCAAGGTATTTAAATTTTCCACCTCTAATTCAATAATAATCTTCTGATTATCCCTACTCATCATACTTATTAAATTAATAGCATCTTTTAATATTTTTAATTCAAATCTTCTATTTTTATCACCTAAATTAAAATTATAATTAGCTTTCCCTACATATGGCTGAAAAATAATATCAAATAAGTCATTAACAACTCTGAATTTCGAAAACTTCCTAAATTCATTAAAACTTAAGGGTGAATTATAAAAATTTATATCAAAAGCCAAACCACTTGATAAATTATCTTCCTTAAATCGAATTTTACCTCTTTTAGGAGGTAACATATCCAGACTCAATTTTGCATAAGGTAATTCAACTTGGGATTTTTTATCTGGAATACCAAATCGTTTTTCAATACTTATAAGATTTTTTGCATTAAATTCCTTCTCTAGCCCCAATGAAACATCAATAATTTTCTGAATACCATCTTCACCTTCAATAGAGAATTTCATCGTTATAGATCCATCTTCAAAACCACAGTTTTGTAAGTATTTATTTTTATTAAATATATATTCTGAATAATTTTTACCTATATATTTCAATATAGTTTTTTTAAGATTATCACCGTCTAATTTTTCAAGCTTATGTTGTTCATTATAAAAAAGAGTCATTTTCCTTTTATTTAAATTTTTATCTTTTTCACTTTCACTCTGCTCTATTTCATGAATTTTTTTAAGAATTTTAAAAATCAGATCATTATCTATATGCAAAATAAATGCATTTTGCACTTCATTTTTTCCACCAAATTCTAAAAAAACATAGAATGTGGGCATTTGTGCTGTTGCCATTCTTCTAAGATTAGAAATAGTTATTGGAAGTTTTCTATCTTGTTTATCAGTTGCTTTAACTTGAACCTTACATTCAAAAGCTGATTTATGTAATTCATTAGTGGTTATACTTGAAGATATTGGGAATTCAACATAGTAATCCCATCCTGTTTTATCAATAGCTGAGCCGTTAGCAATCAATCCAACCTGAGCACACCACATTGCAAATGTACTTTCTCCTAGTTGCCCCAAATCTCTCATGTACCCTCGATGCAAAATAAAAAACCCCACTTCACAGTAGGGCTTTTTTTAAACAATATCAATAAACTTTAACTAAGACTTGGCAATCAGGCTGCCTGACCTTCACCTTCCAAAAAGTCCTGTGCAAAACGCTGCAATACACCGCCCGCTTCATACACATGCACTTCTTCTTCAGTATCCAGACGACAGGTCACAGGCACTTCAACGATTTCACCGTTAATACGCTCAATCACCAAAGTCACAGTCGCACGCGGCGCAATATTACCAATCACGCTATACATTTCAGTACCATCAAGCGCTAAAGTCTTGCGAGTTGTGCCTGCCTTAAACTGCAATGGCAACACGCCCATCCCAATCAGGTTAGTACGGTGAATACGCTCAAAACCTTCAGCAACAATCGCTTCCACACCTGCCAGACGCACCCCTTTGGCTGCCCAGTCACGGCTAGAGCCCTGACCATAATCCTCACCAGCAATAATGATGAGTGGCTGTTTGCGGTTCATGTAAGTTTCAATCGCTTCCCACATGCGCATAACCTTACCATCAGGCTCAACACGGGCAAGAGAACCTTGTTTCACTGAGCCATCTTCATTAAGCACCATTTCATTAAACAGTTTCGGATTGGCTAAAGTCGCGCGCTGTGCAGTGAGGTGATCTCCGCGGTGGGTTGCATAAGAGTTGAAATCTTCCTCTGGTACACCCATTTTCGCCAAATACTCACCTGCTGCCGATTTTTTCACAATCGCATTCGATGGAGATAAATGATCGGTGGTGATGTTGTCAGGCAAAATTGCCAACGGACGCATATGAGTCAAAGTGCGCGGTGCAGCCAAAGCCCCTTCCCAATACGGTGGACGGCGAATATAGGTACTTTGCGCACGCCAGTCATACAGCGGGCTTTTCGCCTGTTCAATTTCGCCTAGGTCAAACATTGGAATATAGACTTTACGGAACTGTTCAGGTTTTACCGATTCTTTGACTAAAGCATCGATTTCAGCATCACTTGGCCAAATGTCTTTCAGATAAATCGGGTTGCCGTCTTTGTCTGTACCCAAAGCATCTTTTTCAATGTCAAAGCGAATCGTTCCTGCAATCGCATATGCAACAACCAACGGTGGCGATGCCAAGAACGCCTGTTTTGCATACGGATGAATACGGCCATCGAAATTACGGTTACCTGAAAGCACTGCTGTAGCGTACAAATCACGGTCAATAATTTCTCGTTGAATAACAGGATCTAATGCACCTGACATGCCGTTACAGGTCGTACACGCATATGCCACGATCCCGAAACCGAGTTTTTCAAGGTCATGCAACACGCCTGCTTCTTCCAAATACAACGCAGCCGCTTTTGAACCAGGAGCAAAAGAAGATTTCACCCACGGTTTACGGGTTAGACCCAATTCATTGGCTTTACGTGCCAACAAACCAGCAGCAACTGTATTTCGAGGATTCGAGGTGTTGGTACATGAGGTAATCGCAGCAATGATAATTGCACCATCTGGCATTAAACCATCGGTACGATGCTCAACCACACCTGCAATGCCTTTTTCTTTCAAATCGCTCGTAGACACACGCGCATGCGGGTTAGATGGGCCTGCAATATTACGGGTCACTTTAGACAAGTCGAAGCGTAAAACGCGTGGATATTCAGCTTGTTTTAGGCTGCTTGACCATAAACCTACTTGTTTCGCGTAGGTTTCGACCAACTCGACTTGTGCATCTTCACGACCAGTCAGACGTAAATAATCTATCGTGTTCTGGTCAATATAGAACATTGCCGCAGTTGCGCCATATTCAGGCGTCATATTGGAAATGGTGGCACGGTCACCAACAGACATACTGTCCGCACCTTCACCAAAGAATTCCAGATATGCACCAACTACACGCTCTTTACGCAAAAACTCAGTAAGTGCCAAAACGATATCGGTTGCAGTAATGCCTGCTTGACGCTGACCAACAAACTCTACCCCAATAATGTCAGGCAGACGCATCCAAGAAGCGCGACCAAGCATGACATTTTCAGCTTCTAAGCCACCGACACCCACCGAAATCACACCTAAAGCATCGGTATGTGGCGTATGCGAATCTGTCCCGACACAGGTATCTGGAAATGCCACGCCATCACGCACTTGGATCACAGGCGACATTTTTTCCAGATTGATCTGGTGCATGATGCCGTTGCCCGCAGGAATTACATCGACATTTTTAAAGGCAGTTTTTGTCCACTCAATAAAGTGAAAACGGTCTTCGTTACGGCGATCTTCGACTGCACGGTTTTTAGCAAACGCATCAGGGTCGAAACCACCATATTCCACTGCCAAAGAGTGATCGACAATTAACTGGGTTGGTACGACAGGGTTAACTTTAGAGGGATCACCGCCTTTATCGGCAATCGCATCACGTAGACCTGCAAGGTCAACCAGTGCCGTTTGTCCTAAAATGTCATGACACACGACACGTGCAGGAAACCACGGAAAGTCCAGTTCCTGTTTGCCTTGTATAATCTGGAGCAAATAATCTTTGATTTTTTCAGGTTCAGCGCAGCGCACAATATTTTCAACATGTACACGGCTGATATACGGCAGTTTTGCCCAAGCACCTGCTTGCAGGTCTTCAACTGCCTGTACCACATCAAAATAATCTAAGTTGCTATTGGGCAACTTTTTACGGTACTGGGTGTTCATGCATCACGCTCCGCAAGTGGCACAAATTTAAGGTTCTCTGGACCTGTATAATGTGCGCTTGGTCGAATAATCTTGCCATCTTGGCGTTGTTCAATCACATGTGCCGACCAGCCTGCTGTACGTGCAATTACAAACAATGGCGTAAACATTGCTGTTGGCACACCCATAAGGTGATAGCTCACTGCACTAAACCAGTCAAGGTTCGGGAACATGTTTTTAACTTCTTTCATCACGGCTTCCAAACGCTCCGCGATCAAATACATTTTTTTGTTCTGCTGTACATCGGCAAGTTCAGAAGCGATTTTCTTGATCACGTCATTACGCGGGTCAGCGATGGTATAAACTGGATGTCCGAAACCAATCACCACTTCCTTGTTTTCGACACGCTTACGAATATCGGCTTCAGCTTCATCAGCAGTGTTGTAACGCTGTTGAATCACAAATGCAACTTCGTTCGCGCCACCGTGTTTTGGTCCACGCAATGCACCAATCGCCCCTGCAATGCTTGAATACATGTCTGAACCTGTACCCGAAATCACGCGTGAGGTAAATGTTGACGCGTTAAATTCATGCTCAGCATACAAAATCAAAGATGTATGCATCGCTTGAATCCATTGTTCACACGGTTTTTCACCATGCAACAAATGCAGGAAGTGCGCACCAATCGAGTCATCGTCAGTTTCAACTTCTATGCGTTTTCCATTATGGCTAAAGTGATACCAATACAGCAACATTGAACCCAAACTTGCCATCAACTTGTCAGCAATATCACGTGCACCTGCATAGTTATGGTCATCATGTTCTGGCGTTAAGCAGCCCAAAACCGAAACACCTGTACGCATTACATCCATTGGGTGAGCAGACGGTGGTAGTTGTTCCAATGCAGTCTTTAAGCTTGCTGGCAAACCACGCAGTGATTTAAGCTTGGCTTTATAAGCACTTAACTCTGCTGTATTGGGTAATTTTCCATGTACCAACAAATACGCCACTTCTTCAAACTGGCAATGTACTGCCAAATCAAGAATGTCGTAACCACGGTAATGTAGGTCATTACCACTGCGTCCTACGGTACATAGCGCCGTGCTCCCAGCGACTTGACCGCTAAGCGCAACTGATTTTTTTGGTTTGAATTCTGTTTTTTCAACTTGTGTATTCATGACAGTTTCCTTTTGTCTATTCCATATTATTGTCAAAATGATTGGGATGGCTCAGCCGTTAGATGCTTATTTATTTTTAACGAATGAGGCATCTAAATACTGTTCAAACTGATGGTAGTTAATACGGTCATACAATTCTTGACGAGTCTGCATGGTATCGACCACATTTTTTTGTGTGCCTTCTTTACGCAAGGTCTGGTAAACATTTTCCGCAGCTTTATTCATGGCACGGAATGCTGACAGTGGATACAAGGCAATACTAACGTCGGCAGAAGCCAGTTCTTCAGTGGTAAATAGCGGCGTAGAACCAAATTCGGTAATGTTGGCTAAAATTGGCACATGCACGGCATCGGCAAACTGTTTGTACATCGACAATTCAGTAATGGCTTCAGGAAACAGCATGTCTGCACCTGCTTCAATATAAGCACCTGCACGATCAATTGCCGCTTGTAAACCTTCCACTGCCAAGGCATCAGTACGCGCCATAATCACAAATTTGTCGTCACCACGAGCATCGACTGCGGCTTTAATGCGATCTACCATTTCTTGTTGAGAAACAATGGCTTTGTTTGGACGATGTCCACAGCGTTTTGCTCCAACCTGATCTTCAATATGCATGGCTGCTGCGCCAAACTTAATTAAAGACTTGGTTGTACGCGCAATATTAAATGCTGATGCACCAAAACCTGTATCGGCATCGACCAATAGCGGTAAGTCGCATACGTCAGTAATACGACGCACATCAGTCAAAACATCGTCGAGGTTACTAATGCCTAAATCAGGCAAACCTAATGAGCCTGCGGCAACCCCACCTCCTGATAAATAGATGGCTTTATAGCCTGCTCGTTTTGCCAGTAAAGCGTGGTTAGCGTTAATGGTTCCGACAACCTGTAACGGTTTTTCAGCCGCGACGGCATCACGGAAACGCTGACCCGCAGATAAATTAGACATGTGATTCTCCTTGTGCTTGGATCCAGTTGGATTCAATATTTTTATAAGATGCAGCGATATGTCGTCGCATCAGTAATTCGGCAAGTTCGGCATCGCCATCGGCAATTGCATCTAAAATGCGAATATGTTCGTTAAATGCCTGATGCGGACGATTGGGGGTTTTTGAAAATTGAATGCGATACATTCGAATCAGGTGGTATAGCTCATCACAGAGCATTTTTTCCAAGGTTTTATTGCAACTGGTTTTGATAATGCAATAGTGAAAATCATCTTCACCTTCTTGTAAAAAATAGCCCTTACCTGCTTTAAAAGCATCATCTTCGGCATGGCGCTTTAAAATGTCTCGTAAAATCAGGATTTGTTTTTTATCGATATGTTGTGCTGCCAAACGACAAGCCAACCCCTCAAGGCTTTCTCGAATCTGATACAGCTCATAAAGCTGCTGATGAGACAATGACACCACACGCGCACCTACATGTGCCGTGCGTTCTACCAGTTTTTGCCCTTCCAGACGATGAATGGCTTCACGCAATGGCCCACGGCTAATGCCATAAACACGTGCCAGTTCAGGCTCAGAAATCTTACTCCCTGCGGGAAGATCACCGCAGATAATGGCAGACTGGATTTTATAAAAAATCTGATCTGTAAGCGTTTGATATACTTTTGCTGTATTATTTTCGAGCAAATTCTGCATAGTGTTGACAATTCTTATCAAAGATCACTGAATGATGCTTATTTTTTAGCAAAAATCAAACTATTGTCAACAATATAAATTTTATCTACGACTAATGTGCTATAAAACACGATTTTTTCTTATTTTATTCAATCTAAAAACCAAGATTGTCGACAATCTGTTTTACATTAAAAGAAACGGTCACAATAAAAAACCCCTTATCTCACTCAAAGATAAGGGGTTGGAAATATTCAATATTGAGCTGTTCTAAATTTTTACCCAAGTCACATTTTCATCGGTCTTGCGTACAGAAAATGAAAATTCATCATCAGCTCGAACAAGATAAGCATCGTGTGCCTCATGAATCACTTTTAAAAGTGTTCCTTCATTATAAAGTTTTGGTTCATAGCCTTGTTTTTCATGTTTGATGGGCCGGATCAATTCAATTAGTATCTTATTCATGTTAAAAACCTCGAAAACAACTTTAAATAATAGTATACAAATCATTCATTTTTTAAAATTTAAATTTAGTTATTTAACGTAAAAATCATATTTTTATGCTCTAAATCAACTCAAGACCTCATGTAGAGTGTTTTAGACATTTAAGAAAAAACAACATATATCTCATAATTTAACTCTTAAAAAATAATTTTAAAAACAAAATCATACAAAATAATCAGCATAGGCTAAAGTAAATCGGCACAAACCCAACTCACGATTTTTTTTGGAAAAGATCGGATCACCTATATAAAATGATCAATATCTTTATAAAACAAAGAAAAGTAGTGAGTATATCAACGATGATAAAAGTGATTTGATATAAGGCTCACACATATAAATATTTCTTAAATTTAACAATTCAGATTTTCTTTCGCCTCACTAGAATTTCTTTTATTATCAGCTCATTTAACACCCTTCTATGCAAGAAAATCATGATGAAAATCTGGTTAACTTGGCATTTAAAAATTTGATTTCTGGCATTTTTGAAGATTGCTGATAGCCCCCAATCAATCTCAAGGCAAGTTGTACGATTGCATTGCAATCAATGCCCAAAGTCAATATAAATCTATCAACCAGCTTGTATTTATCTTAATCTTTACTGCAATGCATTTTTAATCAAACTGCCCTGAATGTCATATTAATTTTGTCATAATGAAATGATATATAATTTGAATTCAGGTATATATTTGTTTAAATACACATACATAACCTTTGGAACATGAAATTCTTAGTTGAATTTTGAGCGTTAAAATTGAAAATAATTTTCTTATGATTCAAACAGCTAAAGGTATTTTTATGGCGAGTTACTGAATTTTGAAATATTTTGAGGATCACTCAATGACTGAAACAGTCTTCATGTTTGACATGGATGGCACTTTACTGGATTTAGCTTTTGACCAATTTATCTGGAATGAGCATTTACCACAGCATTATGCGACACAACACCAATGCTCTCTAGAAGAAAGCCAAACACAGCTATATGAATTTTATGAGCAGCATCAGCATACGCTCAACTGGTATTCATCCAAATTCTGGTCTGAAGTGGTCGGCAGTGACGTTATGCAATTACAGCATCAGTTTCGCCATAAGATTCAGCCACGATCTGGTTGCCATGACCTGCTTAAAGCCTTAAAACAGCATCAGCAAAAATGCTGGATTGTGACCAATGCCGATTGCTCAAGCCTTGCGCTTAAAATGCAAATGACAGGACTAAGTGAATATTTTCAACATATTATCAGTAGTGAAAGTATCGGTTTTCCAAAAGAGCATCCTGAATTTTGGTCAACTCTACAACAACAGTACCCTTTCACACCAGAGCATGCTGTATTTATTGATGATACCGTTCGCGTCCTCGACAGCGCTAAACGCTTTGGAATTCAACATCTGTATAGCATTGCTCAACCCTCTAGTCTTGAGCCCGCACGAGAGAGTGCTACACTAGGTTATCCAGTCATTCAACACCTGCCTGATTTACTGGATTTGTTTTCATTAAATGCATACAAGGATATCCATGACAAAACAGCATGAAACTGCTCCTGCTGACAGCATGCGTATTGACAAATGGCTTTGGGTCGCACGCTTTTTTAAAACCCGTTCTTTAGCCAAAGCTGCCATTGAAGGTGGTAAAGTTCATCATCAAGGCGAACGCGTCAAAGTTTCCAAAGAAATCAGAGCTGGTATGGAACTCACCATTCAACAAGGCTTTGACAAAAAAACCGTTGTCGTTCTTGCTCTTTCTGGAACACGCGGCTCTGCACCAATTGCACAACAACTCTATGAAGAGACAGTTGTGAGTGTTGCTCGTCGGGAACTGATTACCGCCCAGCGAAAAATGAATAACTTAGCAAGACCAGATCATCGCCCCAACAAAAAAGATCGGCGGCAAATTGGTAAATTTAAACAAGAAAATGATCAACATTATGATGAATACTGGTCATATCAGGATGGTGCCTAGCACGACATACCATGTCGCGGCATCGTAATTTAACATAGAAAATGCAGATTATTTCTGTCACTATGCACCCTGTGGAAACGAGATTGATGAAAGACATCCACTTTGAGTATATAGTGACATTTACATCGTTTTGAGGTTGTAAGATGGATGAGAATAAAAGTAAAGCGCTCAATGCAGCTTTAAGCCAAATTGAAAAACAGTTCGGTAAAAACACTGTAATGCGCCTTGGTGACAACACCGTACAGGCAGTAGAAGCGATTTCAACAGGTTCACTAACTTTAGATATTGCACTAGGCATTGGCGGTTTACCTAAAGGGCGTATTGTCGAGATTTACGGACCAGAATCTTCTGGTAAAACCACCATGACCTTGCAAGCGATTGCACAATGTCAACGTGTAGGTGGCACTTGTGCCTTTATTGATGCCGAACATGCACTTGATCCGCAATATGCCCGTAAGCTTGGGGTAGATATTGACAATCTTTTGGTTTCTCAACCTGACAATGGCGAACAGGCCCTTGAAATTGCAGATATGCTGGTTCGTTCAGGCGCAATCGACCTTATCGTCGTCGACTCCGTTGCTGCACTTACACCACGTGCTGAAATTGAAGGCGAAATGGGCGACTCTCACATGGGCTTACAGGCACGTTTGATGAGCCAAGCCTTGCGTAAAATCACAGGTAATGCCAAACGCTCAAACTGCATGGTGATTTTCATTAACCAGATTCGTATGAAGATTGGGGTCATGTTTGGTAGCCCAGAAACCACAACAGGTGGTAATGCGCTAAAATTCTACGCCTCTATACGTTTAGACATTCGCCGTATTGGTCAGGTCAAAGAAGGTGACGAGATTATTGGTTCTGAAACCAAAGTCAAAGTCGTCAAAAACAAAATGGCGCCTCCATTTAAAGAAGCATTGTTCCAGATTTTATATGGTAAAGGCGTGAACCAGCTTGGCGAACTCATTGACCTTGCCGTGCAACAAGAAATCATTCAAAAAGCAGGCGCTTGGTATTCTTATCAAGGCAATAAAATTGGTCAGGGTAAAAATAACGTGATCCGTTATTTGGAAGAAAATACTGCAATTGCTCAAGAAGTTGAACGTATAATTCGCGAGCAGTTACTGACGACTTCTAATGCACCTGCAAGTCAGGACACTGAAGAACCAGCAGAACTTTTAGAAAGCTAATTCACCAGACAATAGAACGCCCTACGGGGCGTTTTTTGATTTTTATGGAAAACCTTTATGCAAAATATTGAGACCGATCAACAAGTAAAAAAGACATTAACAGGCGTACGTTTGCGTAGTTATGCCTATGCCTTACTCTGTAAACGTGAATACTCAAAAGCTGAGCTACGCGAAAAGTTAAATTGCTATGCTTTAGACTCGGAAGAAGTAGAAAAACTACTTGAAGAATTTGGTCAGTATCAATATCAAAGTGATCAACGCGTTGCTGAACTTGTTCTTGTGAGCCAAATGCGTAAAGGTAAAGGTCCACGACGAATTTATCAAACCTTACAACAAAAACAGGTAGATCAGGATTATATCCAAGAACAGGTACAAGAGATTGACTGGTTAGAACAAGCCTATCAGTTAAAAGTCAAGAAATATGGAATTGAAGTGACAAGAGACCCAAAACTACAGGCAAAGCAAATTCGTTTTTTACAGTATCGTGGTTTTGATATGGATGTGATTTTAAAAGCAGTGCGTCGAGAAGCGCAAGAAGAATAATGGTGGCAACCCTACTAGCAAAACTTCGGCACATCATAGATCTGCTACCGTTGCTACCTTCCGGTCCTGGCGGGGTTCACAGAGTATAATTGCGAGGCTACCAGCAGGGCTACCATTGCAAGGACAAGTATAGAGATTTTTATTTAACATGCAATATGAAAATAAGAGATTTCTATAAAAAGCGATGCGTTTGATTATTAAAGAAACATTTTGATCAATTCATGACACTTACAAGAAAATTTCTTTGAAAATTTACAGAAGAAATGCTGAAATATTGTAAAGCTTGCTTGCTTTCAACAAAGTAAAGTTGATAAATAAACGCTAGAATCTTGTACAAACCTCTTAGGCTTGTCATTCTCATTTCGATTTCTTCAGGTTCTTCATTATGAAGCTTAAAAAGTTAGCGCTTGGATTGCTGGCATGTACGACCACATATGCTGTGTTGGCTGCACCCATTGAAAATGTATCACTTAGCCAAAACAATAGTAGCGGATCAAGCAACAATACAACAACCAATTCACCAAGTAGCAATATTCCAACCAATGTTAACTGGGAACTGATGCAACGTGTTGATCAACTTGAAAATCAAGTACGCAGTTTACGTGGCGTCATTGAAGAACAGCAACATACCATTGACCAGCAACGCCAAGATCTAGACAATCACTACAACGACCTAGACCAGCGTTTACAGTTACTTCAACAAAAAGTGGATGGTGATGATGGCTCGGCAGCATCCGATACTGCAAGTAGCGAAGATGCTTCAAGTAAGTCTGGAACAGCAACCAATAGCACCACACTACCACCGTCTGCTCCAGCTAATGATACAGCCAACTCGCCTACAGGAGCGCCCCCGGCAAAAAAGCCGTTAAATGAGAAGGATGCCTATACCTTAGCACTCGATGCTTACAAACAAGGTGGTGCTAAACAGGCGATCAAGCCTATGCAGGATTTTATTAAAAAGTATCCCAATAGCATCTATATTGGTAATGCACACTTTTGGCTTGCCGAGTTTTATTTAGCAATTGAACCTGCCAATTATGCAGAAGCCAAGAAGAATTATGAGGTTGTGAATAAACAATATCCACAATCTGCCAAAGCACCGCGAGCGCTATATCAGCTTTATAGTATTGCCAAGAATGTCGATCACAATAGTGTTTCTGCCAACCTATATCGCCAGCAACTACTGAAACAATATCCAAAATCCGCCGAAGCAGGCTATCTCAAAAAACCATAATAAAAAAACCGAGTCAAGACTCGGTTTTTTTATTCTCTTAGACTTAAGATTTCCAGTATTTCAACTTAGAAGTATGCCCAATCCCGACATTAAAACTATTAGTCGGATCTAGTTTTTGGTAATGCTGTTTCAATGCAGGCTTAGCCACATACAAATGCCCGACATTATGTTCTGCAGGATACTCTGCTCCGCGATGATCTAGCAGTTTCCACATCTGATGTTCCATATCTAAAGGGTCAACACCTTTTTTCACGATATAGTCCTGATGGAACACATGACACAAAAAATGCCCATAGTACAACTTATGAATAATTTTCTGATTCATTTCCTCTGGCAAAGTTTCTAGCCATTCACGGTCATTACGACGCAGTGCAATATCTAACGCCACGATATCTTCCACTTCACTACGATGCGTATCCCGATAACGGATTGCTGCGCCTGCTACTGCAAAACGATGTAAAAACGCCTTGCGACCTTCATCGGCATCACACAAGAAATAGTTACCTGAAGTATTTTGAGCAAAGTAGTCCGCTAGAAATTTCTGAACCTGAACCACATCCTGATCTTCAATACGTAAAATCAAATGGTGCTCATACAGGTCACGGAACTGGTTCATGCGTTTTGGCAAATGATCTGGTAAGAAATGCGTCATCATTTGCAAGACCTTATCGGTCAAGCCGCGCACACCAAATTTTTCCAAAAAGCCATCAACCTTATCTTTCATAGCAAAGGCTTGAGGAACTTTGGCTGTCCCAAACTTTTCAATAAAGACAAAGGTATCTTTACCGTATTTTGCCCCGATATCGTAAGCAACACGGTGAATATATTCACCTGCAATTGGAATACGAGGTAAATCTTGCAACAGGTAACGGCGAATTTCAGTCAAATCATGAATTGAATTGGAACCGATATAAAACACCTGGCTTTTGATCTTTTCAAAAGTGTCCAAACGCACTGCAAAGACACAGACTTTGCCTGCCGAACCTGAAGCTTCAAACAAACGACTTGGGTCAGCATTAAAACGTGCAGGCGTTTCTTCATCGACCTGACATACATCATGGACATAGTGCTGGTCAGAAGCACAGCGATGCTCCGAGTTTTCAACATCTGTCGCCTGATAATTGTTTTGCTGTAAACGTGTCAGAATTTCTTCAGGAGTTTGCCCCAGATTGACACCCAAGTGGTTGACCAGTTCTAGTTTACCTTGTTCATTCACCCGCGCATACAGAGCCAGCTCAGTATAGGCAGGCCCACGGCGTACCAGTGCACCACCCGAGTTATTACACACACCGCCTAAAACCGAAGCGCCAATACACGATGAGCCAATCACAGAGTGAGGCTCACGGTTATATTGCGCCAGTTCACGTTCCAGAGCGTCAAGGGTTGCACCAGGTAAGCAAATCACCTGTTTACCCTGATTAATCACCTGAATGCCCGCCAAACGTCGGGTACTAATCAGCACCACAGGGCGATCATAATCTGCACCATAAGGCGTTGAGCCACCTGTTAGCCCCGTATTGGCTGCCTGCATAATCACAATACAATCAGCATCCACCGCGGCTTGCAAAACCTGCCACTGCTCTAGCAAGTTCCCTGGCACAACTACGGCTAAAACCTTACCTTCACCAAAGCGGCGTCCCTGACGGTACATGCGCGTATGCTGATCATCTGTCAATACGTGCTGTTCACCAACAATGTTTTTTAACTGCTGAATTGTATTGTTATGCTTTGCCTGTGACATAGGAGCTCTCTTAGTTTTATTTGGCTAGACGATCTAAATGAACAAGACAGTCTGAGTTAATATCCTGAATGCTTTTCGCACCCGTCAAGGTCATGGCAACCCGCATTTCCTTATCAATCAGTTCCAGTAAGTTCGATACGCCCTGCCCACCTTCGGCACCCAATGCATAGACAAAAGCACGCCCCAACATACAGAGGTCAGCACCCATTGCCAGCATACGCACAACATCTAGACCATTGCGAATACCTGAATCGACCAAGATTTTCAGATCACCTTTAACCGCATCGGCAATTGCAGGTAAAGCACGGGTGGTTGATAATACACCATCTAGTTGACGACCACCGTGATTGGACACCACAATGCCATCTGCACCAAAACGTACAGCATCTTTTGCATCTTCAGGGTCTAAAATGCCTTTAATGACCATTGGGCCATCCCAGAAATCACGAATCCATTCCAGATCTTTCCATGAAATAGATGGATCAAAGTTCGTACCCAACCAGCCAATGTAATCTTCTAAACCTGTTGGCTTACCCAAGTATTTAGAGATATTGCCCAAGTCATGTGGACGACCGAGTAAGCCTACATTCCATGCCCAATGCGGATGTGCAAAAGCCTGTAAATAACGGCGCATTGCAGCATTTGGGCCACTCATACCTGAGTGTGCATCACGGTAACGTGCACCTGGAACTGGCATATCAACCGTAAACACTAAGGTTGAACAGCCTGCTGCCTTGGCACGTTCCAAAGCATTTTTCATAAAGCCACGGTCACGCAGCACATACAACTGAAACCACATTGGGCGCTGAATGGCAGGCGTCACTTCTTCAATTGGACATACCGATACGGTAGACAACGTAAATGGAATGCCTTTTTTATCTGCGGCAACCGCGGCTTGCACTTCACCGCGGCGTGCATACATGCCTGTCAAACCAACAGGTGACAATGCGACAGGCATAGAAAGTGTTTCATCAAAAATCTTGGTTTCAAGGCTCAACTGCGACATGTCGTTTAATACACGCTGACGCAGCGCAATTTTCGATAAATCTTCTACATTTCGCTTTAAAGTATATTCTGCATAAGCACCACCATCGATATAGTGAAATAAAAATGGCGGTAGACGACGGCGTGCTGCTTCACGATAGTCATTAGAAGAAGAAATGATCATTTTAAATCGATCCTTTTTAAGCGAGACGAGCGTTTTAGACGAGCTTCTGCTTCGTCAATCGCGCGCACTTGTTGAATAATAAATTCGATATGGTCACACACCGATGAGCGTGCCAATTCTGGATCTTGTCGATCAATGGCATCCATCACCTGAAAGTGTTGTAAATGGAGTTGCCCAAACTGATGGACATCGGTATAGATTTTGCGTCGACCGAGTACGACGTTGTATTGCAGTAAATCAAACAGGCTGCGCATCATTTGCGTCAGCACAATATTGTGAGAGGCTTCCGCAATCGCCAAATGAAAGTTGGCATCCGATGCCGAAGCCTTATCTGCATCGCCAATCGACTGGAAATACAAAACCTGATCATAGAAATAATGAATCTTGGCACGATCTTCTTCCGTTGAGCGCTTGGCAGCGTACCATGCTGTCCCACCTTCCAAAATCAGGCGTGCTTCCTGAACATCAAAACGATATAGAGGGTCTTGATCAATCAAGTCACTCAACGGTTGAAGAATAAACTGGTCAGACCAGTCGCTCTGTGGGCGCTTTGCAAGGTAAGTTCCTGCACCTACACGGCTGGAAACCACGCCCAAACTTGAGAGCTTTTGCAATGCTTCACGTAACGATGAACGCGAAACGCTCAGTTGTTCACACAGTTGACGCTCCGAAGGCAGCCGATCACCCACCTGCATGCTTTGCTGTTCTATCAAATCATACAAACTTTGTACTACACGATCGGCTATTTTCATCTCATTTTCCTTCGGTCAATCTGCAATCATGGAATCATCCATGGAAAAACATAGGCTTGAAGGGTAATGATAATACCAATCATCACAGTAAATGCGATACTGTGCTTCACTGTGAAGCGGAATAAATCTGACTCTTTACCAACCAGACCAACGGCAGCACACGCAATAGCAATCGATTGTGGTGAAATCATTTTACCTGTCACACCACCAGAAGTATTGGCTGCGACAAGTAACACATCTGGTACACCAATCTGATGTGCTGTAGTGGCTTGTAAAGCACTAAACAACGCATTTGCAGAAGTATCAGAACCCGTAAGGAACACACCCATCCAACCCAAAAATGGCGAGAAGAAGGTAAATGCCCGACCTGTATGTGCCAATGCCAACGCCAATGTTGCAGACATGCCCGAGTAGTTAGCAATAAACGCGAACGCTAACACCATACCAATTGAGTAAATTGGTGTTTTTAACTCTTTCACAGTTTCCGCAAAGGTTGCTACGGCTGCCGTAGGACGCATTTTTAAGACAATAATTGAAATGATTGCGGCAAAAATAATCGCTGTGCCTGTTGCAGAGAACCAGTCAAATTTAAAAATGGCATCATAATCAGTTGGTTTTCCAACTACAGGTGGCATTTTTTGTACCAATTGATGCAAGTATGGGACTTTGATCGCAATGATCCAGTCATGCAAAGCACCATCTTTGGCAAACAAGCTCTTGAATGGCTTGATACTCCATATAGTGACCATCGCAGTCAAAATCATAAATGGAGACCATGCCTTAAAGATTTGACCTGCAGTATGTTTTTGCTTTTGTTGCTCTAGAACCGCACTATCAATAACCGTACCATCTTCATCAGTGAAACGAAAAATATGTTTTGGTTTCCAGAACTTAAGTAAAATCGTCAAACTGATCAAAGAAGAAATTGCTGCAGTAATGTCTGGAAGCTCAGGCCCTACAAAGTTTGAAGTCAGGTATTGTGCCAATGAGAATGCACCACCACCGACCAAAATTGCAGGCCAAGTTTCTTTCACACCGCGCCAGCCATCCATGATCGCCATGATCCAGATCAATACGATTGGCACAACAAACGGTAATTGACGACCAACCATTTGGCTAATTTCATGTGTTTCTACACCTGAAACCTGACCCGCTACAATGATTGGAATCCCCATTGCACCAAACGCAACTGGTGCCGTGTTCACAATCAGGCACAAACCCGCTGCATACAGTGGTTTAAAGCCTAAACCCACGAGCAACGCTGCGGTAATTGCAACAGGTGCACCAAAGCCTGCAGCACCTTCAAGGAAAGTACCAAAAGCAAAGCCGACCAATAGCATTTGAAGGCGCTGATCTTCCGTAATAGATAGGATGCTCGAACGAATTACATCGAACTGCCCTGTTTTTACAGAGACTTTATACAGGAATACCGCACCAATGATGATCCATGAAATTGGCCAGAGCCCATAAAAGAATCCATAAATAATTGATGCGAAAGCCATGCTGGTTGGCATGTGATAGGCAAAAAGCGATACCAATAATGCCAGTCCAACAGTAATCGTTCCAGCCACGCTGCCTTTCAGGCGAAATACAGCGAGCGCAAGAAAGAAGAAAATAATTGGAATCAAAGCGACCAAACTAGATAGCCAGATATTACCAATAGGGTCATAAATTTGTTGCCATTGTTGTAGCATTCTCTTCTCCTTGAAATGCTTCGGCGATACTTATTCGTGAATTCTAGAATGCTTTTTCATAAAATGGTCATACCAATTTAAATTAAAAAAGCACCTATTTGTCATCAAATAGTAAATAATGCCAACTTAAAGATCAACATTGGTCTGAATATTTTAATATTGGTATGACCAATATTATTTTAATTTTCCTGTCTTCTCTACAACAATACAGCTATGTGTCTTTTAAATAACACTGATATATCAGAAACATATAAAACGAATGAAACATGTTGCGATGAAACTGCGAACGCTTTGCGACTTTAGTCTAGAATCATGTTTGCAAACCAAAGATTGGTATTTTTTGGCTACAAACAAAATCATTGACTGTGAAATGCACAACTTAAATTTTGCAGTTCAGAATTTTCAGTTAACATGACATCTGAACGTTGAAGGAACAATACAGAAACTAATGACTGATTCTGCCGAGTATTTAAATCACCTGCTACAGCAACAAAAACAGGCTTTTTTAACCACCCAATATCCAAGCTTGCAACAACGCCGTATGTGGCTTAAACAGTTAAAAACTCTGTTAGTTGAACATCAGCAATACATTATTGATGCGATTTCAGCAGATTTTGGGCATCGTAGTGCAGATGAGACTCGTTTGGTTGAAATCTTACCGAGTGTGATGGGTATTCAACATACCCTCAAACACTTAAAAAAATGGATGAAACCTAGTCGCCGTCAGGTCAGTATTCTGTTTCAACCTGCTCAAGCCTATGTGATGTATCAACCACTCGGTGTCGTCGGTATTATTGTACCGTGGAATTACCCATTATTTTTAGCCGTTGGTCCGTTATGTCAAGCATTGGCCGCAGGCAATCGAGTCATGCTGAAAATGAGTGAATTTACCCCGCATTTTTCTGCGCTTTTCCAAAAAATAATTGCACAGGTTTTTCCTGAAGATTTAGTTAGCGTCGTAACAGGTGATCATAATATTGCACAGCAGTTTTCTGCACTGCCCTTTGATCATCTACTCTTTACAGGGGCAACATCAATCGGTCGACAAGTAATGCGTTCAGCATCAGAACACTTAACACCTGTAACGCTTGAACTTGGTGGAAAATCTCCAAGTGTAATTGGTAAAGATGCGCCGTTAGAAGAGTCTGTGCGCCGTATTGTTTTTGGTAAAGCCATTAACTCAGGACAAACTTGCGTCGCGCCCGACTATGTTTTTGTGCCACAAGATTTATCACAACAATTTATTGATCTTTATATTAAAACCATTCGTCAATTTTACCCAGAGTTATCCAATAATCCTGATTGCACTCAAATCATTAATCAACGCCAAAAACAACGCTTAAATTTGTATTTAGATGATGCGCAAGCCAAAGGCGCAAAGGTGATTTGTATTTACCCTGAAGATGAAGCGCATTTTGGGCATTATCTGGTTTATGATATCAATGATGATATGTTGCTGATGCAAAATGAGATTTTTGGTTCAATTTTACCAGTTTTAACTTACCAAAATATTGATGAAGTCATGACTTACATCAACCAGCATGATCGCCCATTGGCACTGTATTATTTTGGCTATGATCAACAGGAACAACAGCACTTTTTAAAGCATACACATAGTGGTGGCATCTGTTTAAATGAAACCTTGGTTCATGTCGCACAGGATGATTTACCGTTTGGTGGGGTCGGTGCTTCGGGAATTGGGCACTATCATGGACATGAAGGTTTCTTGACTTTTAGTCATGCCAAATCAGTCTTTGTCCGTCCAAAATTCAGTTTAATGAAACTGATTTACCCGCCGTATGGTACACGGCTGCAGAAACTAATTTTCCGTTTATTCTTACGCTAACCACCTATATGAGTTGATGATTTCTATCAGTTTAATTGCTGCATTGCACGCTGCAAGACCTGATAAATACGCTGATCTGTGGACTGTGCCACATTAAAACGTAAGAACTGTTCAGCAGATTGACGGGTACTAAAGGCATTTCCAGGCGCCAAAATCACACCTTGAGATAAACATATTTTTGAAATTTCTTTAGCGCTGTATCCATCAGGCAAACGACACCACAAAAACATACCAGCTTGGGGAATAATCCAAGGATCAATTCCCAGTGGTTGCAAATTTTGTATGGTTCTACTCACGGCCAATGCTAACTGCTGTTTCAGCCATTCGACATGTTTACGATAAGCATTGTCAGTTAATGCATGATAAATCAGCTCTGTATTTAACTGGTTATTGTTAAAACAGGTCGCTATTTTTAGATCAATCAGTTGTTCAACCCATTGATTTTGAGTCGCTATATAGCCACAGCGTATAGATGCTGAAAGGGTTTTGGAAAAACTTCCAATTTGAATCACCTGAGCAAAACCGTTGAGTGCTGCATAACGCGGTGCAGGCACATATTCCAGATCAGCAAAAATATCATCTTCAATAATGACCAAATCAGTTTGCTCGACCATTTTTAAAATTTGATACGCTGTTGCTAACGACAACTGCCCGCCTGTTGGGTTATGAATGCCTGAATTGGTGATATACAGTCGAGGTTTATGTGCCAAAGCCGCACGAAACTGTTCAACATCAGGTCCTGTCGTTGTCCAAGGAATCGAAATCGTCTCGACCTGATGAGTTTTGAGTAAGGCATGAAAATTGAAATAACAGGGATCATCAATCAGCACCACATCATTTGGGTTTAAAAATAAACGACAAACCAAATCGATTGCATGTGTGCCACTATCGGTCAGTAAGATTTGATCTGGATGCGCCATAACACCTGTCATTTGCATACGTTGCACAATTAAATGCCGCAGCTTCGCAAAACCCAAAGGCTGACCATAACCCACCAGATGTGACGTTGTGGAACGCGAAACAACTCTTAACGCTTTTCGGATTAAATCTTCTGGCATCCAGTGTTCAGGCAACCAACCACAACCTGGTTTTAAATGGGTTGAATTGGCTTCTAAAGACTGCCGAGAAATCCATAGTGGATCGACCTCTCGGTCTAAACGTGGCGCAATGGCTGTAAAGGCATACGATGCCCGAATGCCTGTGACAAAATAGCCTGCGCCCGCTCTTGCCTCAATACGCTGCGCCGTGACCAACCGCGCATAGGCTTCTATAACTGTTGAAATAGATACTTCTAACTGCTGAGCAAGCTGACGAAGCGAAGGTAAACGCGCGCCTGCAACCAAGACGCGATCATCAATTTGTTGCTGAACAAAAGTAATCACACGTTCAATTTTGCTTGATGGTGCTGATTTTTCCATAACAGTTTTATTTTTCACACCCTAACAGTTTTATGAAATTGTATTGCTCTGTAGCTGTTTCAGCAAGTCAGCATTCTTTATAAATCTCTTAGATCCATGAAGAGTGCTAAACATGTTGAATATTTCGCGAGGCTGGTTGAGTGGTTTATGTGGTGTCTGTATTTTTGCAGGTTCATTACCCGCAACTCGCATTGCTGTAACAGGCTTTAGCCCAGAATTTCTAACCTCAATTCGTGCCCTAATTGCAGGCATATTGGCTTTATGCACGGTACTCTGCATGAAGCAGCGTCTACCGTCTATTACTCAGTTCAAATCATTGACTCTGGTTGCAATTGGAGTCGTACTGGGTTTTCCTTTATTTACAGCATTGGCACTCAAGCAGATGAGTGCCGCCTACTCCATTGTATTTATTGGCTTGCTGCCTTTAGCGACGGCTATTTTTGCAATTTTACGTGGTGAAAAACGACCACAGCATAAATTTTGGCTATTTGCCGTGCTAGGGAGCAGTAGCATTATTGCTTTTATTTACATGTCACCTCAGGCACAACATCCTCTTTCTGCCGATATGTACATGCTAATCGCAATTTTACTTTGTGGTTTAGGCTATGCGGAAGGTGGGCGATTATCGAGAGACTTAGGCGGTTTACAGGTGATTTCCTGGGCACTTATCCTAACCCTACCATTCATGCTATTTGCTAGCTTTTATTATTACCCTGAAGACTTTAGCCATGTCACATTGAGCGCATCTTTAGGATTGCTTTATGTTTCACTGTTTAGCATGTTTATCGGTTTTATTTTTTGGTATCACGGCTTAGCCACAGGCGGCGTAGTTGCTGTCGGTCAGTTACAGTTGTTACAACCTTTTTTGGGTCTGAGTTTATCAGCAATTCTTTTGCATGAACCTGTAGGCTGGTCGATGTTTCTCACCAGTTTATTGGTGGTTGGCTGTGTAAGTTATGCCAAAAAATTCTCAGTCAGTTAAAGATTTGCTCAATACAGGCAACACGAGCGCTGTGCTTGTCTGCAATTACATACAAAAAAACTGGAATAAGCAAACGATCAGTAATCTATACTTTTTATTTTATCCTGTACTATAAAATTATAGTGTAATAACTCAAACCTATCAAAAAATCAGCAATATATTTAAAACAACTATCAATTAATCCAATATAAGAACCTAATTTAGTTCAGATGTAACAACTTATTGCGTATTCTATAAGCAGTTATATTGCGTTTTTATTCTATAGCCTCTGCCAATCTGAACAAAATGGTCAATGCCTTTTACTGTTCTTTGCAAATTTCCCCCAAAGAAAACCAAACTATATGCGTTTTTTTATCTAATCTACACACATACAATGTAGTCAAACTTAGGCTATTCAAGAAAAATATATCATGTAATCACCATAATTTACCTACATAATTTTTCAAAAAAAATCTTTGTTCGCAATTTATATTATTGTTTAAATTCATACAATTAAATAAAAATCACAAGAAATCTAGCAAGTATTTTTAACCCGTATATTTTTATGACTTTATTATAAAATCATCCATTCCAATTGCATTTGTTTAGTGGTAGTGTAAACAGCAACCAGACCAAGTAAAATTTAAGAAAAACTGTCAATCCAAGCAAGTTTTAAGTTTTTAAAATGGAACTTTTTAACATTGTTAATTTTTCCAAAAATTTACAAGATATACGCATAATTTGATTTGTTTATTCTGTATAGATAAGTACAACTTGCAAAATAATTACAGAATTCAAAGCAAAAATCCGCCAACTTTGTAAAGATCTTGCAGAAAATGACTGCAATTTTAGATTGGAGTGAACTATATGACTTCACGTATTTTGGTCATTCATGGGCCAAATTTGAATTTGCTCGGAAAGCGCGAACCTGAAGTATATGGTCACCTCACCTTAAATGACATCAACCAAAGCCTCATTGAACAAGCAAAACAACAAGATTGCGACTTAGATACTTTTCAAAGCAACCATGAAGGTGCGATTGTCGACCGTATTCATTTAGCACAAGAACAAGCTGTGCAATTTATTATCATTAATCCTGCTGCATACACCCACACTTCTGTGGCACTACGTGATGCATTGCTTGGGGTCAATATCCCATTTATTGAAGTGCATTTATCTAATGTGCATGCCCGTGAAACTTTTCGCCACCATTCTTATCTCAGCGACAAAGCTGTGGGTGTGATTTGTGGTTTAGGTGCACAAGGCTATCACTTTGCACTCAATTATGCTGTTTCTAAGCTTCAACCTTCTCATTAATCTTCATAAGGAATACGAACACCATGGATATTCGTAAAATCAAAAAGCTCATCGATTTGATGATTGAATCTGATCTTCACGCAATTGAAGTAAAAGAAGGTGATCAATCGATTGCTTTAACCCGCCGCAGCCCAGCACCAATTCAAATGGGTGTTGCTGCAATGCCTGCTCCGTCTGCTGAATCTACACCAAAAGCAAAAACTCCACGTGGCATTGTTGAAACTTCACCAATGGTTGGTGTCTATTATGCTGCTCCAAGTCCAGGCGAAGCACCATTTGTTCAAGTCGGTCAAACTGTTTCTGCTGGTGATACTCTAGGTATTATCGAAGCAATGAAAATTATGAACCCGATTGAAGCAACTCAAAGCGGCGTGATTGAAGAAATCTTGGTAAAAAATGGCGAAGTGATTGAGTTTGGTCAACCATTATTCCGTTACCGCGCATAATTACAGGGACTCACAATGTTGCAAAAAGTACTGATTGCAAACCGTGGTGAGATCGCCTTGCGAATCACCCGCGCTTGTAAAGCTCTAGGGATTAAAACCGTTGGAGTGTATTCTAGCGCTGATAAAGACTTGATGCATTTGCGTTTTGTCGATGAAGCTGTATGTATTGGTCCAGGCTCAACAAGCGAAAGTTATTTAAATATTCCAGCATTATTAACTGCTGCTGAAATTACAGGTGCAGATGCCATCCACCCTGGTTATGGCTTCTTGTCTGAAAATGCTGAATTTGCCGAAATGGTCGAAACTTCGGGCTATGTTTTTATCGGCCCACGCCCAGAGCATATTCGCCTTATGGGGAACAAAGTTTCTGCAATTACAGCAATGCGTAAAGCGGGTGTACCTACTGTACCAGGTTCACAACATGCAGTAACTCCAGCGAATGCCAAAGAAGAAGCAGCGAAAATCGGTTTTCCACTGATTGTTAAAGCAGCTTCAGGTGGTGGTGGTCGTGGTATGCGTATTGTTGAACGCATCGACACTTTGCTTGAGTCTGTACAAGCAGCTCAACGTGATGCTGAAATGTGGTTTGGTGATGATACGGTCTATATGGAACGTTTCTTACAAACACCTCGTCACGTTGAAGTTCAAATCTTGGCTGATGGTAATGGTCATGCCATTCACCTATATGACCGTGACTGTTCTTTACAGCGTCGTCATCAAAAAGTTCTTGAAGAAGCGCCAGCACCAGACTTGCCAGAACAAGCGCGTGCAGACATTCTTGAAGCGTGTGTGCATGCGTGTAAACTCATGCAATACCGCGGTGCAGGAACATTTGAATTCTTGTTCGAAGATGGTGAATTCTTCTTCATTGAGATGAATACTCGTGTTCAAGTAGAACACCCTGTCACTGAAATGGTCACTGGTGTTGACATTATCGAACAACAAATCCGTATTGCTTCTGGTTTAGGTCTGAACCTTGAGCAAAAAGATATTGAAGTTCGTGGTCATGCAATTGAATGTCGTATCAATGCTGAAGATCCAACAACATTCTTACCATCTCCAGGTCGCATTGAGACTTTTTATGCGCCAGGCGGTGCGGGTATCCGTCTAGATTCTCATATCTACTCAGGTTACAGCATTCCGCCGTATTATGATTCCATGATTGCAAAATTGATTGCGCATGGTAAAGATCGTAGTACTGCAATTGCACGTATGAGACAAGCACTAGATGAAATGATTCTCACAGGCGTGAAAACCAATATTCCGTTGCACAAAGATCTGATCTTACAAGATAAAGATTTCTGTGAAACAGCGATGGATATTCACTATCTTGAGACTCATTTGTTAAAGCAACTTGAGCCTGCAACTGAAGAAAAGAAACCTGCTTAATAAGCTTATTCTTATTTCAGTTAAAACGCCTGATGAACAACCTCATCGGGCGTTTTATTTTAAGTATCAATAAAACTCTTAAACTGCTTAAAACCCATATCAGTCTTTAAGTTTACTGATAGATCATATGCGTTTTTTCAACTTGTTTTGCAAGTATCACCCGTTTACTAAAAATAAGATGCTCATCACATTGGAGCCTACCTATTTGATTCCACAAAACTCCTCACCCAATCCATTTAGGAAACACCTACTTATTTTAAGAATCACTATATATAAGCGCAAAATAAGCGCTGCGTTCGCTTCTTTTTGATTCGGACAATTTCAAAATTAAATCGACAGAACAAGGGAAATATCTGTACATCACATCAATCAATTAGGGATGATGTTCTACGATTTCATTCCTCTTACCCTTCACTTGATACCGCAAGATTAGGCTGTATCACTTATTTCAAAACCACACATACATCTTAAGATATTGTTTTTCAATATAAATTATGAATACACTAAACTTGCATCGCATTTTCACAACACTTTAAAGTTGGGTTTAGCGCGATAAATCAATAATAAGCCTGCTTTAATTTGAATCGTGTCACGTGATGTATTTTTACTGTTTAAGTCAGCATTGACTTAAGCTTCAGTCATTGCGATCACCTTGACAATAATCGTTTGGGATTCCTCAAAGTCATCGAATATTTGTTTGCGCGTCAGTTCTTTAGACTTTACTTTAAACTGTACATTTTGAAACTGAATATGGCTTGGAATACGCTCAAAATAATCGCCTGTTTCTTCAAGCTCTTCTTCAAAAAGTGGATGACCTAACTGATAATCTTTATTTTTTAACGCAATATATTTCACTATAGTTTTCATTGTCTTCAACTCATTTCCTTTAGGCTTTATTTTTGTTTTAACAGGTTTAAATAAGAAATGAAACGCTATTTATGTATAAATCGCCTGAATAAATAGCACTTAAAAAAAATGGCTTCATATTCATGAAGCCATCTCGATTTTGCTGGTTTTTTAAGGTGCTATAGGCGCAAATGGTGCAACTACGTCGGCATTTTGCGCACGATGGCGTAAGAAATGATCCATCAACACAATTGCAAGCATCGCCTCTGCAATCGGTGTAGCACGAACACCAACACAAGGGTCATGGCGACCTTTGGTTAAGACGTCCGTGTCTTCACGGTTTAAGTTGATGGTTTTTCCTGAAGTGGTAATACTCGCAGTTGGCTTGAGTGCAATCGCCACACGAATGTTTTGACCACTTGAAATCCCACCCAAAATACCACCTGCATGATTTGCCAAGAAACCTTGTGAAGTCAGTTCATCACGCGTTTCATGACCGAACTGACCTGCAACGGCAAAACCATCACCAATCTCTACACCTTTGACAGCATTAATACCCATCATGGCATGTGCAATGTCGGCATCTAAACGATCAAATACAGGCTCACCCCAACCAACTGGTACATTTTCAGCCAGAATTTCCAGTTTCGCACCACAGCTTGTTCCTTGCTCACGCAGTGACGTGACAAGCTGTTCAAAACGCGGAACCGCATCGACATCGCCACAGAAAAACGGGTTATTTGGCACTTCATTCCAGTCCAGTTTTTCTGCGACTTCCGTGCCGATTTGGGTGACATGCCCACGAATCACAATACCAAACTTCTCAGCCAAGTATTTTTTAGCAATTGCACCTGCGGCAACACGCATCGCAGTTTCACGGGCGCTTGAACGTCCACCGCCACGGTAGTCACGGAAACCGTATTTTTGTGTGTAAGTATAATCAGCATGCCCAGGGCGGAAAGTCTGGGCAATATTACCGTAATCTTTTGATTTCTGGTCTGTATTGCGAATCAACAAACCAATTGGGGTGCCTGTAGTTTTCCCCTCAAAAACACCCGAAATAATTTCAACTTGATCAGGTTCTTTACGCTGAGTCGCAAATTTAGATGTGCCTGGTTTACGGCGATCAAGATCTTTTTGTAAATCTTCTTCAACCAATTCAAGACCTGGTGGCACACCATCGACAATTGCCATTAAGCCAACACCGTGCGACTCACCACAAGTTGTCACACGAAAAAGTTGCCCAATACTATTTCCTGCCATAATGACAATTCCTTATGCATTTACTGAATCTTGAAATAATTGTTGATATTGACGACATTGTGCAGCGGTCAAAGCAAAAATACCCGAACCACCTTTTTGGAATTTTAACCAGTGGAAGTCAACTGTATTGAAATTCTGACGCATTGCCCATTCAGAATTGCCCACTTCAATCACAATCAGACCATCTTCAGTCAAATAGTCTGCCGCTTGTGCCAACATTTTACGTACTAAATCTAAGCCATCTTGACCAGCAGCAAGCGCCAGTTCTGGCTCATGCAAAAATTCTTCAGGCAAATCCGCCATATCTTCAGCATCCACATATGGCGGATTACTGATGATGAGATCATATTTATTTTCTAAAGGAATTTTTGAGAATAAATCTGACTCTAATAGTGCAACCTGATACTGCATGTTGTGATGTTCAGCATTAATTGCAGCCACTTCAAGTGCTTCACGAGAAATATCAGTTGCATCGACTTCCGCTTCTGGGTAAGCATATGCCAGTGCAATTGCGATACAGCCTGAACCTGTACACATATCTAAAATACGGCGTGGGGTTTGTGGGTTTGCATTTTCAGGCAAGTTGTTTAATGCTTCACGCACTTGCCCATTTTCATCCAAACAGTATGGCGCAAAGCGCTGTTCGATAAGTTCTGCAATTGGTGAACGTGGGATAAGCACACGTTCATCGACATAAAATGGTTTACCACAAAAATAAGAAAGGTTTAATAAATAAGAAGTTGGGACGCGTTCATTAATACGGCGTTCCAAAAGACTTAAAAATTCTGCTTTTTCACTTGGTAGTAGTTTTGCATCGAGAATTTCGTTGTCTGCCGCCCAGTCTAAAGACAATGTTTGCAGCACCAATGCCGAGCTTTCTGCAAAAAAGTCTTCTGTACCTTGCCCTAAATGAGCATCGTATTGACGCAGTGCTGTGACCCCAAAGCGAATAAAATCACGAATCGTGCTTAAGTTTTCAGCCGCTTCTTTCAAACTTTCAGGGCTAATCGTCAATCGCTCCACTCAGAACTCCAAATCTATAAATTTATATGCTCGGTATTCTACCCTGTTTTAGCTTGATTTTTAATGCCTGTACTGTGTTTAAACCTTTCCAGATTTGAATAGAAAAGGGTTTTTCATCGTTTTTGCTTTGACAGATGAATGATTTTGACCCAATATTTTTAATACTCTTTAACAGTTTAATAAAATCAATCAGTTATAACTGAGCTAAAAATTTGAGTATTTCTTTACTTCTTGTATTTAAACTACTGTTATTTATTACTTTTTTAATATTTTTATTATTCACTGCCATATAGGCAGCTTAGAAAAATTCAGACTCGGATGGCTACACTTCAATCTATCCGCAATCTGAATAACAAGTATAAAGCTATGGCTGCCAGTCAAAACCAACCACAAGCTCAGGTAATTACTGCCAAACTAAACAACATTCTATTTGATCATTAATTATGCTATAAATTCCGTGTTTCGATGAGGGATTTATAATGAAAAAATTCATAATTTTAACTGCTTTAATATTGTCAGGTTGCGCAACAACACAAGTTACCCCTTTGAATCTAAATGCAAATGAGAAAATACAAAAAATTTGTATTGAGCATAATCCTAGAGTGGTTGTAAATGGATTTGAGGATATTGTTATTAATCGCTTAGAAGATAATGGAATATCTACAGAAACATATATAAAAGGAAATAAGCCATCGTATTGTGAGTATTCAATAAAATATGTTGCATACCAAAAATGGGATTTATCGATGATACTCACTCAAGCAGAGCTTAGACTTTATAAGGGGGATAGTAAAATAGGTGGTGCTGAATACAAATTGCATGTATTTGGTTTGCTAAACCCAACCAAATACAAAAGCAATGAATCAAAAATAAATCCTTTAGTCGACCAACTCATTGGAAAATAAAGAACTAATTTTTTAATTTTTACTTATGCATATTTATTTCATTTTGTGTAAATTACGACCAATTTTTTGTTTACAAACTTTAAAATAAGGAAGATTATTTTTAGAGTTCCGACAAAGACCTACATCCTTATTATGAAATATATTTCTTTATTATTCATCGTATTATTCGCGACAACAACATTTGCTAAAAATGTTCCTTATAGCGAACCCAATGAGCAAAACCTCGTTGAACATCATCACTACCGTAATGTAAATGGTCGTATTGTCCATTCACCAGCACATAGTAAAAATGGTAAACGTCCAAATGGAGCTTCTGCAAAATGTCGTGATGGCTCATACAGTTTTAGCAAACACCATCGTGGAACATGTTCAAGACATCGTGGTGTAGCAACTTGGTACAAGTAAATTATTAAGCTCTGAATTTGCAATTTCTCATTAAAAAGATCGGTTCACTCGCATAACATAAATGTTTTAGGAGACATACAAAACCTACTTTAATCTTAATTAAAGCAGGTTAGATGAAAACGAAGGAATCAAATCGTTAGATTTGCTTGTTCTGACAAGAACTTAAAACAAGTTGACGCAATTCTCCAATTTTTGCTTGTTTGGCAGAATTACTACTTTCCACAGGTTGACGAGATACTTTTAAAGCAAGTGCTGCATAAAATTGAGCAAGCGCATGCTGATCATTAGTTACGGCATTTTTTTGCATTGCAGCAGCCGTTTGTACCATCTCAACAAACTCTTTTCCACTTTGACGCTCAGTCATCACGTTGGCTGCTATTTCAGATTTTTCTTGACAGTTTTGCCCAATACTCTGTTTCAATTCAGCATTTAATTCCGCATAACTACTTTTACAGCAGAATAGAATCATCATTCCACACGTCATTTTTTTTAAAGTAGTCAACATAGATTTAATCCTATTTTATTGTTAAGCATTCGGTTGCCTATCATAATAGATATTATATATATTTTAGCTATCATAAAATAACCAATTGAAATTTATATTTATTTATAATAAAAAATATATAGAAAAAAATTAATTGCCTTCTTACATCATGATTCAGACCTGATTTTGACTCCCTGAGAAAAATTAAAGTTTATGCCAATCAACATAAAAGAAATAAAACTGGGGAATGAAAACAATGCAATATATTTCGTTACATTCAAAAAATAATCTTGACATTTGTAATTACTATACTTTTCGGATTCTTACATTTCTTCACATGGCAATTCAGATAATTTATGTCAAAGTAGAATGAGGTTCTCTTTAAGGAGGTCAGCGACAATGACGATTAAAGACCAAATCTACCGTGCTGAAAACCTCAAAGCCTTACACTGCTTACATAAAGCAGGTATTCAGCATCAAGTGATCGCCCTATTTATGACCAGTGAAGGGCTTTCTCTCAATGAGCAAGATGTGACTTTACTTATTAATCTGTACGATGACTGTGGCAAAGTCAGAGTACCGCAAAAAAAAGTTCAAGCCATGATTGTTGCCAAAAAACTTGGACAATATGACGACAGGTTCCCTTGCCCCGTATAATCCCTATCTAGAGCCAGTCTATGACTGGCTTTTTTTCGCATATTTTTTATGGCAGGCGGTGTATAATTTTGGGTTCAGCTATTATTTGAATGGGTCATTGCCTTGTTTCAGGTTTTAAATAAACAACTTGATGCCAGCACACTTTGCCCGCTTTGTCATGCGGCCATGTTTTGGGTAGATGCTGAACAATTTGATCAAGACATTCAATTTTATCAATGCAGTCACTGTGAACATAGAGTTTTCCCAACAGGCAACTACACTTGTCACTGTGCTCGTTGTAGCCAGCAACGTAAAAAAATTCTAAAAGAAACGCGTCAACAAGAACTGCAAAAATACCGAAAAAAAGATCTGGTTGTTCCCTCTCTAGAACAGCTAAGTTTGCTCAAAAAACTATTTTTACTTGCACTACTTGATGACTATGTGCGTGAAGACTCTCAATACGATGAATATATTCACTGGGAGAAAATCAAGTTTTCCAATATTTCGCCAAATTATCATTTTCAGCAACAACTGGCAAAACAACTACAAAAAGAGCAAATCTTCTCTGCCACTACTGCCAGTGATGAACCGACTTCATTTTATTTAAATATCCGTTTGGATGGTTATAGCGAACCGAGCCTGTTTAGCATTACTCAGCAACTGCGGCATTGGTTTTATTTCAACCTGACGCTAGGTATTCCATTTAAAAGTAGTGAAGAAGTAAAAGCGGTATTGTATGAATTGCTCTATCAGGAAATTATCCAGTTTATTCAGTCGATCTGTAAGATGTGGCAGGTCCAGTTTACTTCGCATGCATCCTTTCAACAGCTCTGTTATCGGTTGTTAGAAAGTCTTGCTCTGGAGCAGATTTTTTATTTGGCACATACTGCACTGCTGTATTTACATGAACAAAAAGCCTTGGCAGCACGAAATGACGGCTTTATTAATACCCATCGCCTGAAAAAAACCATTACTCAGTATCGTGAGCGTGCAATTGCTGAAAAATGGGAAACGCCAAGTTTTCCACGACCTGAACATTTACCCATCAGCAAAATGAGCCAGATTTTATATTTTCGTTTTCTCAATTACGATCAGCGAATTTTTAGCCAACCTATCTGGCACCTCTGGAAAAAAATCCAGCCTCGCCTAAATTTTTACTCTGACAAACGTTGTATGCACTGCGGTTCAAATGAACTGGATGTCGAATACGATGCAGGAGATTATGTAACACTGACCTGCCGCAAATGCCAGCATCAGGATCATTATTTTACTCATTAAACACCAAGAAATTCACAGGACATTTTTATGCTTGAACGCTCATTTTTGATTGAACAAGTGATTGAAGCTTGGCAAAAATTACAGGTAAATACACCACTGGTACAATGTATAACCAATCAGGTTGCCAGCAACTATGCCGCAAATGTCTTGCTCGCCTGTGGCGCGTCGCCTGCCATGATTGATAACCCGTTTGAAGCGCAAAGTTTTACGCAAATTAGTTCAGCACTCAGTATTAATCTGGGCACACCGACTGAACAACAAATGCAAGCCATGCAAGTTTCAGCTCAAACTGCTCAGCAATATCAAAAACCGTGGGTACTTGACCCTGTCGGCTATAGCACAGTTTTAAAATGGCGCAGTGACATGGTCGATGTTCTACTACAATATCACCCAACAGTTATTCGTGGTAATGCTTCTGAAATCAGTACCTTGGCAGGAAACCAAAGTTCATCTAAAGGTGTAGATAGCACGCTCAGCAGTGATGCTGTCTATGCACAGGCTCAGAATTTATTGCAGCATTGTGACTGTGTTGCAATCTCGGGCGCAAGCGACTACATTTTGAGTCACGAAACCAGTCAAGTGATTAAAATCAATGGCGGTTCAGCATTACAACCTAAAGTAACGGCAACAGGTTGCGCTTTAGGTGCATTGATCGCGGCTTATTGTTCTGTGACTTCACCAATGCTTGCTTGCGTTGCAGCACATGTACATTTTTCGATTGCAGGACAACTAGCTGCTGAACGCGCACCACTGATTGGGCAATTTTCTGTGGCATTTATGGATGAATTGTTCAGTTTGAATGCTGAGAAAATCGTGCAATATGCAGATATTGAATTGTTGGGCTAGAAAATCGAGCATTTATGTGTAGAATTTGGGCAAAATAACAGGAAGAATAAAATGCCCTCATTACAATTACTCAGTACATTTCTGCTCACCACCTTAATTTTTGCCTATCTACCTGGCCCTGCCATGTTATATACCGCAGCACAAACTCTTGCTCACGGACGCAAGGCAGGACTCATGGCATCTCTAGGAATTCATTTCGGTGGTTACACCCATATCGTGATTGCCGCAATGGGTCTGACGATTTTATTTCATGCTATTCCCATCGCCTATACACTAGTCAAAATCTGTGGTGCTCTTTGGCTCATTTGGCTTGGACTAAAACTGCTGCTTGCTCGTAATTCAAAACCATCTTCAGATTTACAGAACCATCAGCAACAACGTGCCTTTTCTGAAAGTATTTGGGTTGAAATCCTTAACCCCAAAACTGCTATTTTCTATCTCGCCTTTTTACCTCAATTCATTGATGCTCAAGCCACATTCCCGATTTGGTTACAGTTTCTGATTCTTGGCACAATCGTCAATTTGGCTTTTAGCTCAGCAGATGTAGTTTGTGTCTTCTGTGCAGATTTTATTTTAAAGAAATTTAAAACATCAGCACGTGGGCAATATATATTTCGTTATTTGAGTGGCAGTATTTTTATTATGTTAGGGCTACGCTTAGGATTGTATAAAAACTAAAAAGCAAAGGGTGGAGACCGTACTCCACCCTATTGATTAATATTGAATACTTTGTTTCGCATACTGATTTTGCGGCATTTCCAAAATTTCTGCAGACACCTGCACCGACAGTGTATAGGCTTCATAATCTTTAAAACTCAGCAAAGCCTGTAGCAAAATTTGACTCAGTTGCTGCTTTTGTTCCTCGGTTCGCCCACTTAACACCGATAATTGTGCATGAATATAACCTTGAGTATCGTCATTGTCTCCAATCACAAATACTTCGTCTTTATGAATCCGCGATTTCAGGTCTTTCGCTTGAAATAACCCTGTTGCGATCAGTTGATGATTCACATGTTTAAGGAGTTTTTCCTGACTCAAGTTATGAATGTTACGTGAATATCCAATCACTAAATGTGGCATACGCTTGTCCTTTTTATTCGATAAAGAGTAAGGCTAATCTTACTTGATCATAGCCCATTTTCGGTTGAGTTGCTTCAACAATTGGACGCAACTTAATCGAACCATCTTCATTAAAGTTTTCAGAACGTTGTCCTTTTTTCAAGCGCTTATAAATCTTGCGAACTTGCTCAACCACTTCATCTCCAGGATGCGCCACAGAAATATCAAGCCCCTGCTCTTTATGTAATCTTGCCAAATGGTTAATAATCGTGGCAGGCGTCAAGCCACGTTCCTGTGCAATATCCACAATCTCATAGCCATTTTCAAACAGCTCTTTGGTTTCATCCAAAGTGCTGCTGGCATAACTATTTTTATCGGCATTTTTGGCGAACTTGCGTTCATTACGTGCAATTTCACTGGGATTAAGCGTGCCACCACAGTGTCGGATAAATGTTTGATGCTGCGCAGTCAAATCGATATTGGCAAAATGCTGCTCAGCTTCCTCCGAAAGTTCCTGAAAACGACGATCGGCTTTTATGGCTAAACTGTCGAGTTCCAATGCCTGATCGTTAAACCCCGTCAAACGCAAGCCTTCTAAAGATTTTAAACGGGACAGTGCCACATAACCCTGACCTTTTTCAAAGGTATGACTCAGGTTAATTTCGGCAGCTTCTAACGTCATGCCCTGACTTTTATGAATGGTAATTGCCCATGCCAAACGCAGTGGAATTTGCTGAAAACTGGCAATCACTTTGCCTGCATCATTTTCAACAGACCAAGTTTCAGGCTCAACCAAAAGTATCGAACCATCGCTCAGTTGAACTTTAGGCAATAAGCCATGTTCATCGTCTTCTTCAAAACCAATGACTTCACCCAAGCTGCCATTGATATATCCCATGTCAAAATTATTTTTAACAAACATGACCTTGGCATTTTTTTTCAAGGTCAGTTCTTCTGGAGCACGCACCGAAGATTTTAAAGTTTCCAGCAGTTTTTCATTACCATCAAGCACCGCATTAAACTGGTGACTTTCGCCATCAATCGCATTTAAATGTTGAAAGTTCAAGTTATCAACATCCAGATTATGAGTGTACAAACGGGTAAAGGTTTCACCAATATCTTGCTGGCGTACACTGGTCAAGGCTTGTATATGATTGTGCTGCAAATCCTGCGCCCGAATCGCATTTAAAATCTGGTTTAAAGTTTCATCATCTTGGCGATGCTGCTCGGTCAAATAACAAACCCGAAATTTTGCGTCAACCCAAGCCTCTGACATAAAACAGAATTTATCACGGTTACGTTCTTCATTTTTACTGACAGGTGGCAACTGGAAAAAATCTCCAGCAACCACGACCTGTATACCACCAAATGCTTCGTCACTTTCTTTAAAATATTTTAAAACCTGATTGACCAAATTTAACTGTTTGGCATGTAACATCGAAATTTCATCAATAATCAGCACCTGCGTATTTTCCAGATGCTCTTTTAGGTATTTACGCTCTTTCATACGCTTTAGGTCATCATCACTCAGCGTATCTTTAATCCCAATACCCGCCCAAGTATGGATGGTCATACCGTTCATATGCGTTGCTGCAATACCTGTCGATGCAGTAATAGCAACGGGTACTTTTCTTATTTTAAGATATTGAATATATTGATTAAGTGTATAAGTTTTACCTGCACCAGCCGAACCCGTTAAAAAAACATTTTCGCCTGCTTTTAAAAGTTTCAGCGCCGTCTCTTGTTTCATAAGCCCATCAAAATCTCAACAATCTGACATAGCTTAACCAGTTTCTAAACATAAGGGAAATTTCCCGTTTGAAGTGTTATTTTTTTACTTTATAAATCCAGTAAAAATCTGAGTTTTTTACTCAGTTTTTTGCAACAAATAAAAATAAAATCATTCAAAATTAAAGATATAATTAGACAACCTACCTAATAAAATGTTGGTAGGTATTTGGTAGGTAGGAAATTTTAGAGCAGCTAACAATACTAGCGACATGGTGAAGTTAATCGCCTACAAAAGAACACAATGGAATAATGGAAGAAGGAATCGCTCCATGGCTTTTAAAAATATTGCTGACCAAACTAACGGTTTTTACATCCCTTGCGTGTCTTTATTTGGACCAGGTTGTGCCAAAGAAATCGGAACTAAAGCGCAAAATTTAGGTGCAAAAAAAGCACTGATTGTTACTGACCAAGGTTTATTTAAGTTTGGTGTAGCAGACACAATTGCTCAATACTTAACAGATGCTGGTGTAGAGAGCCATATTTTCCCAGGCGCAGAACCAAACCCAACTGACATTAACGTACACAACGGTGTAAAAGAATACGTTGACAATGGTTGTGATTTTATCGTTTCACTCGGTGGCGGTTCTTCACACGACTGTGCAAAAGGTATTGGCCTTGTTACTGCAGGTGGCGGTCATATTCGTGATTACGAAGGTATTGACAAAAGTACAGTTCCAATGACGCCGTTAATCGCAGTCAATACAACTGCAGGTACTGCTTCAGAAATGACTCGTTTCTGTATCATTACCAACACTGATACTCACGTTAAAATGGCAATTGTAGACTGGCGTTGTACTCCACTAATTGCAATCGACGATCCTAAACTCATGATTGCTAAGCCAGCAAGCTTGACTGCTGCAACAGGTATGGATGCCTTGACGCACGCTGTTGAAGCTTATGTTTCTACTGCTGCAAATCCAATTACAGATGCTTGTGCTGAAAAAGCCATTACCATGATCAGTGAATGGTTGCGCCCTGCGGTTGCCAATGGTCAAAACCTTGAAGCGCGTGATGCAATGAGCTATGCACAGTATCTTGCAGGTATGGCATTCAACAATGCATCTTTAGGTTATGTACACGCAATGGCTCACCAGTTAGGCGGTTTCTATAACTTGCCACACGGTGTATGTAATGCGGTACTTCTACCACACGTTTGTGAGTTTAACCTGATTGCTTGTCCTGATCGTTATGCACGTATTGCGCACTTGATGGGTGTAAATACTCATGGTCTAACTGTGACTGAAGCTGCTTATGCTGCAATCGCTGCAATCCGCGAATTGTCTTCTTCTATCGGTATTCCTTCAGGCTTGACTGAGCTTGGTGTAAAAACTGAAGATCTTGATGTTATGGCTGAAAATGCTCAGAAAGATGCTTGTATGTTGACTAACCCACGTAAAGCAACGCATGCTCAAGTTGTAGATATTTTTAAAGCTGCTTTGTAATCGCTTTTATTTAAATGCTGTAAGTTTTCTCCAGATAGGCTTCTCACAAAGTTCGCTTTGTGAGGGGCTTTTTTTATTTTTAAAAACAAAAGAAGACAATGCGATGCATGAGCAACGCAAAAATTATTATTGTTATTCATTTAGCTTGTTGTTTTTATTATTTATCGTTTAAATTTTTCGATTTGGTTTTATCTTACGAATCTTTATACTTTTCTAAGACCTGATGAGCAGGATGGGTTTCTGGTAATAACTCAATCAGACGCTCAACCGCATCAATCGCATCGGGCACATGTGCAATATGTTTCAGCAGCGTATCCGTATCTTTGGCTTTAAAGATCGCATCACTTAAACGGGATTCCAGACAATCACGCCAAGAGCATAAAAATGGACTTTCGGTCTTCGCTAAAAAGACACCTGTATACAAACGTAAAGCCGATTCTAGATAGCCTGCATCAAGTGCTTGCTCTGCCTGCAAGAAATCCGCCTCTACTTGCGCTAACAAGCGATATGGGCGCGAACCAAGCATTCCACCGAGCAGATCACGTAGCTGTGACATTTCTGCCTTTAACGTGCCCATACTGACCTTACGTTCGCCGTAGAGTGCGCTGTGCAACTTGTCGAGATTCATACCTTGTGGGCAAAGTGCCAAAATGGTCATAATTTCGAATTGGCGTGGAGTCAGTACCAAGACTTTGCCATTAAACAATACTTGCGAAACAGAAAAAGCACGAATATACAACCGCTGTTTTTGCTGTTCGAGCAGTGCGGTTTGAATGATCGAAGCACAACGCTCAACTGCCAGTACGCCTAAAGTATTATGATTTTTCCATGTAGTGGATAAATCGACCACGCCAAGCAACTGATTTGAATATGGGTCAACAATTGGTGTCGCATAACAAACCCAGTCATGCACCGATTCCATATAGTGTTCACTGGAAAAAACACAGCATGACTGTCGAGTTTTCAGCGACAGTGCCAAGGCATTGGTACCCACCGCATCTTCACTCCATTTGCCACCAGACACAAAATGTACCTGCTCAGCCTGAGCCTGCATTTCACGGCTTGCGGCTGTCCAGACAATGGTACTACCAACGTCACCAATAGCCAGCACCATGGAAGATTGCTGTGCAACGTGCCTTAATTCGGCCTCACAGCGTTGTAGCGCTGAAGCTAGGGTGTTGCCCTTGAATGCAGTATTGTCTACCAATGGTGCAGCCATGCGCTCTTTTGGAATGCATGCAGAAATACTTCGTTGCCAGGAGCTCATAATGCTCTGACCTACTTCTTGAGCTTGTTGAGGCGACCAGGAGATGCTCTGCCTTAACTGCTCTACCGCACCGCGGTGGTGCGATAAATCTTTCTTCGTAAACATTTGTATATCCCTTGTATAGCTGGCAAATTCCAACCTTTTTCCAACCTAATTTATGATTATTATTATATCCGTAATGTACCAGAAGTACTTTATCAGAAGCAGTATGCTTTTGTTAGATGATATAAAATAAAGCAAAGGAATTTTCACATGCGCTATCTTGACCCGAATCAACCTGGTTCAAAAGTTCAATTCAAATCTCAATATGAGAACTTTATTGGTGGTGAATGGGTTCCACCTGTAAAAGGCGTGTATTTTGAAAATAGCTCTCCAGTTGATGGTAAAGTTTTTACAACTGTTGCACGCTCAACTGCTGAAGATGTCGAGCTTGCGTTAGATGCTGCACATAAAGCAAAAGCTTCATGGAACAAATCATCTCCTACAACTCGTTCTAACTTATTACTTAAAATTGCTGACCGTTTAGAAGAAAATCTGGAAGTTCTTGCGGTAGCAGAAACTTGGGACAACGGTAAGCCAATTCGTGAAACACTTGCTGCAGACATCCCACTTGCAATTGACCATTTCCGTTATTTTGCAGGCTGTATTCGTGCACAAGAAGGCGGCATTTCTGAAATCGATGAAGATACCATCGCTTATCACTTCCATGAACCACTAGGCGTTGTGGGTCAAATCATTCCTTGGAACTTCCCGATCTTGATGGCGGCATGGAAAATTGCACCAGCATTGGCTGCAGGTAACTGTATCGTTATGAAGCCAGCTGAACAAACGCCAGCAAGTATTTTGGTTCTCATTGAATTGATTCAAGATCTTCTTCCACCAGGGATCTTAAACATTGTAAGCGGTTTTGGTGCTGAAGTAGGTCGCCCACTTGCAACTAGCCCACGTATTGCAAAAGTTGCATTTACAGGTTCAACTGCTGTTGGTCAATTGATCATGCAGTATGCAACAGAAAACATTATTCCTGTAACACTTGAGCTTGGCGGTAAATCACCAAACATCTTCTTTGAAGACGTTATGGATCAAGACGATGACTACCTAGACAAAGCACTTGAAGGTTTTGCAATGTTTGCGCTTAACCAAGGTGAAGTTTGTACTTGCCCTTCTCGCGCACTTGTTCAAGAAAGCATTGCTGACAAATTCTTGGAAAAAGCAATTGAGCGTGTAAAACGTATCAAAACAGGTCATCCACTTGACACAGATACCATGATCGGTGCTCAAGCGTCTGTTCAACAGCAAAACAAAATCTTGGGTTGCATCGAAACAGGTCGCAGCGAAGGTGCTCAGTTGTTGACAGGTGGTTCTCCTCGCCATGACGTAGAAGGTGGTTTCTATATCGAACCAACGATCTTCAAAGGCGAAAACAACATGAAGATCTTCCAAGAAGAAATCTTTGGACCTGTATTGTCTGTAACCACATTCAAAGACTTTGATGATGCAATGAAAATTGCAAACGACACCATCTATGGTTTAGGTGCAGGTGTATGGTCGCGTTCAGCACATACGTCTTATCGCGCAGGTCGTGCAATTGAAGCGGGCCGTGTATGGACCAACTGTTACCATATCTACCCTGCTCACGCAGCGTTCGGTGGTTACAAACGTTCAGGTATAGGACGTGAAAACCACAAAGACATGTTGAACCATTATCAACAAACTAAAAACTTGTTGGTAAGCTATTCAACTAAAGCGATGGGTTTCTTCTAATTTAGCCTTTTGTAGCGAATTTGCTACACTCTACAGCGAACCTCGATTCGCTGTATTTTTTATTCGAAGCTGATCTAGATCTAACAATTCATGATTGTTTAATTTAGATCAGCTTTTTTATGCCCTGTCTTTTCCCATAAAATGCTTTTTAAAAATAACATTTGATGGACTTGATTTTTTCCACTGATTGTTTATGTTTTTAGTTTACTTCGCCTGTTTTTATGATTATGACAACAATACTTCATCCCAATTTACCCAAAACAGTTTACGCCATTCAACATCTTGCCTTTGAAGATTTAGGCGCACTCGAAGACGTATTTTATCAATATGGTTTTCGCGTCCGCTATTTTGATGCGGGAGCTGATGATTTATCAGCCGCGCTTGCCTACGATGGTCTAGTCATCATTTTGGGTGGCCCTATCGGGGTTTATGAGCAAGATGATTATCCATTTTTAGTCGATGAAATCTCAGGTTTAAAACAGCGGCTTGCCGATAACAAACCAACTTTAGGAATTTGTCTTGGCGCACAACTGATTGCCTATGCTTTAGGTGCTCAAGTCTACGCGGGTCACGCCAAAGAAATCGGCTGGAGTTCACTCAGCCTATCCGAAGCAAGCAATAATCCTTTGGCCGCACTTGGCAATACTGCTGTTTTACATTGGCATGGTGATACTTTTGATTTGCCTGCCCAAGCCGAATTACTGGCAAGCTCTGAACTGTATCCGAATCAGGCATTTAAGATTGGACAAAATATCCTGGCATTTCAGTTTCATATTGAAGTAGCAGAAGAAGATCTGGAAAAATGGTTAATTGGGCACACTTGTGAACTGCGTAAAGCCAATATCAATATTCCACAGTTACGACAAGATAACCAGCGCTATGCACCAGCGCTTATGTCGAAATCGGCAGAAGTGCTGAAACATTATCTCACCCATTTAAATATATAAAAGCTGTTCTGAATAGAACCTATCGACTGTATTAATATTTTTAATATAAAAATAGTTTGAAATTTTTGAGCAATAAAAAAGCCCTTATCTCAAGGGCTTTTTTTAAATTACATCACTGTATTTTAAGCTATTACTTAGCAGCTTGTGCTTCAGTTGTAATATTTACAGTAATCAAATCACCAACATTTGGCACATAGTTTGCGATGCCAAAGTCTGAACGTTTAAAGCTGGTTGTTGCATTAAAGCCAACCGCTTCAGCTTTAGTCATCGGATGAACACCTTGTTTGTTTAAAACAGCTTTTAAAACAACAGGTTTAGTAATGCCTTTAACAGTCAGGTTACCTGTGATGTTAAAGTGTTTTTTATCTTTAGTTTCAACTTTTGTACTTACAAAGGTAATGTTTGGATATTTTGCTGCATTGAACCAGCCTTCTTCCTGAAACTCTTTGTCTAAAGCAGAAACGTTAGTGTTTACACTGCTTACAGGAATAGTTACGTTTACTGAAGAATTAGCAGGTTTTGCGTTATCAACGTTAATCACACCTTGAATAGCAGAAAAGTTTGCACTTGGTGTAGAAAAGCCAAAGTGATTCCAAGAGAAAACTGTTGCTGTATGCGCAGGGTCAATTTTATACGCTACAGGTGCTGCTACAGTCAATGAACTCGCAACCGCAACTGCTAAACCAAGGGATAATGCTTTGAAATTCATTTTGTTTGTCTCGTAATAAACTATATGATGATAGATATTCTAAACTTTCATCGAAAAATTACACTGTTATAGATAAAACGGTTTGTTGCATCGATGCAACAATCCTTACAGATTCTTAGCCTGATTATATTTTTTTAAATTTATCTCAACCTTATAAAATAAATAAATCACAATCAATCCATCTTATTTCTCTGTATGGAAAAAACAAAAAGAGCATGAACTATGATTTATGAAATAAATCCAATCATTTCAACTAACTTTTTTTCCAAAAATTCTTGATACTTTACTTGTTCTTGCAAAAATTCAATCCTTTCCAAAAGTTCGTCATCGCTTAACGTGATATTTTTTTTCTTAATCAAAACCCTTAGTGATTGAATTTTATCACCCCGCTGGATGACCACATTTCTTAGAAAATTTAGCTTTCGCTCTAAGAGTTGACGTTCAAGATCCTTATCAATCATTTGATCTAGTCCCGTATACATAAATTAAATAACTTTCACGTAATAATCACTGCAAAGAATAGCATTATTCGCATGGTAAAACATAGTTAAGCTTAAGATTTTTAAACAAAAATTTATCATAGGTTAAAGATTAACTGGATGAAAAATCCAGACTTCTATTGTATTCGATGAATTGCTTTTGACCACACAGATTTTGAGGAATTGAGCCTTTCCGATTGGCGGCTTTGATGATGCAATTGAACCAAGAGTTTGAGTTATTCAGCAAAGGCGCATAGTGCTGTAATGTTAACTTTGGGTTATTCAACGAGTAAGATTATCATGCTAAGCTAAATTGCGAAAACCTCGATTAAGCAAAGAAATGTGACTTAGCATCCTTTTATGAAATCATATCGTTTAGGTTCTTTTAAGTTTAAGCCATGCTCATCGCTAAACACACCACGCCGACGAGGCTCAATAGCAAACCCACAACAGTTATTAGATTTGGCTTTTCCTTGAAGTACAGCAAACCGCTCAGTACGCCCAACGTTACTACACTGACATTCATCACCACAAAAACCACCGCAGGTGCATCTTTGAGTAATTGATGAGCTTGGACATATAAGGCAATATTGGCAAAGTTCAGTACACCGAGTAACACGCCCGCTGGTAAGTTTTTGCGTTGCCATTGCTGCTTAGATAGACTCACAAAAACTGCTGAAGTAATACCTGCCAGCATAAACATCAGATTTAAACTCAAGGCAAACTGCTGACCTAGACTGCTATTGTATTTTAATAAAATATCAATCAGTGCGTAACCCACCCAGACACTGGCAAGAAACAGCCCTGCTTTGCTAGATTGTGCTTGTGGCATCGCCTGTGTTTTCGCAGCGATCAAACTCAGTACCGCCACAATACCCAGTACCACACCCCATAGTTTCAGGTTAGAAAATTGCTCATGAAAGACGAAATATGCTGCCAGTAACGACAGAACCACGGATAAACGCTGAGCAACTTCGGTTTTGATAATGCCTGCATGTTGCAAAGATTTGGCCAAGCAGAAAAAAATTGTTGGCAATAACATTCCCAATAAGCCAATCAACCACCACGGTGTTGCCTGTAAACTCAGATGCATAAAGTCAGGTTTAAACCACAACCAGCATAAAATACTCGCCGTAACATAATTCCAGACAATCATTTGTAAGGCTGAGTAATCCAGTTGCTTAAATTGTTTCAACACAATAGACACAGCAACGCTACATAGTGCAGCGAAAAAAATGAAGCTCATGTATACACATCCGGATTTTGATACATTGGACGAAAAATATTGGTGTGGTTTGCTGAATGATCCAACATAAAAAGGCATGATTAAAATCATTGATTTTAAATTTTAAATCAATGATTTATAGATAATAACCAACCGATACAACGATGAAACATTAAGTTTCTACTTGCAGCTTTTTGCATCAGTTTTGTTTAATTGCCAATTCATCAGTGTCCATGCAGCATATGGATCAAAGCCAGTGTACTTTAAAATAAAAAACCGCCCTTTCAGACGGTTTTTTAAAATCAAGTCAACGACTCAATTAATAACGTTCAACCATTTTCTCTAAAGAAATTGGACGAATTTTGTCAGCATTACCCGAAGTACCAAATGCTTCATAACGGTCGATACATACTTGTTTCATTGCATCAACAGTTTTCGCGAAGTATTTACGTGGGTCAAATTCAGCAGGGTTTTCTGCCAAGAAACGGCGAATCGCACCTGTAGATGCCAAACGTAAGTCGGTGTCGATGTTGATTTTACGTACACCGTGTTTGATCGCTTCAACCAACTGCTCTACTGGCACACCGTAAGTCTCGCCAATGTTACCGCCAAATTCGTTGATTACTTTCAACCATTCTTGAGGAACTGAGCTTGAACCGTGCATCACAAGATGTGTGTTTGGTAATGCCGCATGAATTTCTTTAATGCGGTCAATCGCCAAAATGTCACCTGTAGGTGGGCGAGTAAATTTGTACGCACCGTGTGAAGTACCGACTGCAATTGCCAAGGCATCAACATTGGTGTCAGCAACGAACTGAGTCGCTTCTTCAACTGAAGTTAACAATTGAGAATGGTCAAGTACGCCTTCTGCACCCACACCATCTTCTTCGCCTGCCATACCTGTTTCAAGGCTACCTAAACAACCGATTTCACCTTCAACAGAAACGCCACACGCATGTGCCATTGCAACAACACGACGAGTCACATCAACGTTGTAGTCATAGCTAGTTGGTGTTTTACCATCAGTTCCCAAAGAACCATCCATCATGACTGAGCTAAAGCCCAACTGGATTGAACGTTGGCACACGTCAGGGCTAGTTCCGTGGTCTTGGTGCATTACCACTGGAATATGTGGCCATTCTTCAACTGCTGCCAAAATCAGGTGACGCAAGAATGGTGCGCCTGCATATTTACGAGCACCCGCAGATGCTTGCACAATAACAGGTGAGTTAGTTGCATCTGCAGCTAACATAATTGCACGCATTTGTTCTAGATTGTTTACGTTAAATGCTGGTACGCCGTAGTTATGTTCTGCAGCGTGATCCAAGAGCTGGCGCAACGAAATAAGTGCCATAGTATCCTCCCAGGTAGTGGGCCTTATTCTACATGTTGCTGAATAGCAATTCAGCATCAAAAAACATCATTTAAAAAAAAATCCCTGCATAGGCAGGGACTTTTATTAAAAAATCAACAAATCATTGGACTTTTGCTTCGGAAACTGGCGCATCAGCATCTTTGACATCTGTATTTTTTTCGTCCAGTACAGGTTTATCTAAAGCATTGATTTGCGCTTGCTGTTCAGGTGTCGTTGGTTTGTCATCTTCTGATACAATCACAGATGCCTGCTCAGTTTTGGCTTCCTCTGACTTTTTTGAACATGCAGTGAACGTAAGTGATGCAAAACACGCCAATGCAATGATCAGTTGTTTTTTCATAAAACGCTCCTAATCGGCTTAGGCACGCTCAAGTAAAACTGCAACTGCTGGCAAAGTTTTACCTTCTACAAATTCTAAAAACGCACCACCACCCGTTGAAATATAACTGATTTGAGATGCAACGTTATATTTATCGATCGCAGCCAATGTGTCACCACCACCTGCAATTGAGAAACCTTCACTTTCTGCAATCGCCAATGATAAGGCTTTTGTGCCTTCGCCAAATTGATCGACTTCAAACACCCCAACAGGTCCATTCCATAAAATAGTTTTGGATTGTTTCAATAATGTTGCAAAAGTTGCTGCTGTTTCTGGTCCAACATCCAAAATCATATCGTTTTCAGTAACATCTTCAACTTTTTTCACAACCGCAGGCGTATTAGCTAAAGAACCCAAGAAGTCTTCGAAGTTGATTTGAGTTGCATCAGCAACCACAACGTCAGTTGGTAAAGGTACAGATACTTTTGCAGCAATCGCTTTTGCAGTGTCAATCAAGTCTGCTTCGTACAATGATTTACCTACATTGAAGCCTGCCGCTGCAAGGAAGGTATTGGCAATACCACCACCAACAATCAACTGATCACAAAGGGTTGAAAGTGAAGTCAATACATCGAGCTTGGTAGATACTTTAGAGCCTGCAACAATCGCCACCATCGGTTTCGCTGGCGTTTGTAAAGCACGACCCAAAGCATCAAGTTCAGCAGCAAGCAAAGGACCTGCAGCAGCAACAGGGGCAAAACGTGCCACACCTTCAGTTGACGCTTCTGCACGGTGTGCTGTACCAAAAGCATCCATCACAAATACATCACAAAGTGCAGCGTATTTTTGTGCAAGTTCAGGGTTATTTTTCTTTTCGCCGTGATTAAAACGAACATTTTCAAGCAATACCACCTGACCTGCTTGAACTTCAACGCCATCTAGATATTCAGTGATGAGTTGTACATTTTGACCGAGTGCTTCAGTTAAATATGCTGCAACAGGCGCTAAAGATTGTTCTGGTTTTGGCTCACCTTCCACTGGTCGACCAAGGTGTGAACACACCATGACCGCAGCACCTTTTTCAAGTGCAGCTTTAATTGTTGGAAGCGCAGCACGTAAACGTGCATCACTGGTAATCACACCATTTTTTACAGGCACGTTTAAATCTTCACGAATAAGGACGCGTTTCTCCGTTAAATCAAGGTCTGTCATGCGCTGAAAATTCATGGAATGCTCTCTTTTGCGTTTGTGGAAATTAAAAATCGCGCCATTTTAAATGATTATGCAAAAAAAAATTAGCTTCTTTAGTAGAAAAGCTGTAGAAATATGTGGTTTTGATTATGATAAAGCATCTTTAAAAAAAATTAACATGTATGTCTATTCATCCAGATCCAAAAATCAACCGCCTGAACGTCTTTGGTGATGCACTGGCAAGTTGCTGTTTTGACCCGATTACGGGCTATTTTCGTAATGGTTTTTGCCATACAGCAACGACCGACTTAGGGCAACATACGGTATGCGCTAAAATGAGCGCGGACTTTCTGAATTTTTCACAAAAAATTGGCAATGATCTGATTACACCACTGCCCGAAATTGGTTTCCCTGGGCTTAAACCTGGGGATTTTTGGTGTATCTGTGTCACCCGTTGGGTGGAAGCCTATGAAGCAGGTCATACACCTAAGCTCAAACTACAGGCTTGCCATCAATCTGTGCTGAGTTATGTTCCACTCGACATACTCATGGATTTTGCCGTCTAATGAAACAACCTCAGATTATTTTGGCATCAAGCAGTCAGACTCGAAAAGCATTGATGGATCGTTTGGGATTGGATTATCTCACCATCGCTCCCGATATTGATGAATCGAGCCAGCAAGAAACCCATGCCGATGATTTGGCAAAACGTCTGGCTTTTGAAAAGGCCCGTGTGATTGCCGAGCAATATCCTGATGCGATTGTAATTGGCTCAGATCAGGTGGCATGGCGTGAAACTGCACCACAGGACTTTATCGGTAAACCCCTGAGCGTTGAAAATGCCATTCAGCAGTTACAGCTCAATTCAGGCAAAACAGTTTACTTTAGTACAGGTTTGAGTGTGCAACATCTGGCTTCAGGTTTTCAGCACACACTGATTGAACGTTACCAAGTGCAGTTCCGAAAACTCAGCCTCACCGAAATTCAGCGTTATATTGAAAAAGATCAACCATTACACTGCGCGGGCAGTTTCAAATGTGAAAGTCTAGGAATTAGCCTATTTTCCAGTATGACTGGACAGGATCAAACCACTTTGATGGGGCTACCAATGATTCAACTGTGTAAACTACTGCGTCAACTCAATATTCAAATTCCTTAATTTTTTAAAGGTACTCGCATGTCTCAACCTTTAACCATCTTAGGCGGTATTACCGCAGAACAATTTCTCAATGAATACTGGCAGAAAAAACCACTGCTGGTACGTCGTGCATTGCCTGAAATTACTAACATTTTAGAACCAGATGATGTTTTGGAACTGGCACTCGAAGAGAATGTCAGCGCACGTTTGATTAAACAAAAAGATCGCGACCCAAACCAGTGGTCGGTGAAATCCTCACCTTTAGCCAAAAGCGATTTCCAGAAAATGCCAAAATTATGGACACTGCTGGTTCAGGCCGTTGATCATTATTCAATGGATTTGGCGGGACTTTGGCAACAATTCAACTTTATTCCACAGTGGCGTCGCGATGACATTATGGTGTCTTATGCACCTAAAGGCGGTTCAGTCGGCAAACACTTCGACTTTTATGATGTGTTCTTGGTACAAGGTTATGGTCATCGCCGTTGGCAGCTTGGACAAATGTGCGATGCAGATACGGCTTTTGTACCTAATCAGCCGCTGAAACTGTTACCAGATATGGACATCAATTTTGATGAAGTGCTTGCACCAGGTGACTTGTTATATGTACCACCAGGTTTGTCTCACTATGGTGTCGCAGAAGATGATTGCTTAACATTCTCATTTGGTTTCCGTATGCCAAATGTCGCGAATATGATGGATCGCGTCAGTGACCAGTTTGCCGACAATGCACTACTCAAAAACCCATTGGCAGATATTCAGCGCACACTACCTCACCGTGTCGGTCAAATTGATGCAGAAGAACTCAACTACCTTAAGCAACAAGTTCTCTCCCAATTACAAGATTCACCTCTGTTTGACGCTGCCATCATGTCACTCATGAGCGAGCCTAAGTACCCAGACAATGTGCCTGAACCTGACGAAATTGAAGTGGCTGATTTAGAAGCTGTGCTTGATCAAGGCTATTTGCTGCAACTCGAACCTGCTTCACGCTTACTCTACAAACAACAGGACGATGAAACACTGTTTTGGGGCAATGGTGAAGCATTGTGTATTTCACCTGAATTTGCTGAAACTTTGGCAGCAATTGCCGATGGTCAATGTTTTGAATTGAATCAGCAATTTGCTTCAGAAGAAATTTTGGTGGATTTAGCACAATTGCTGAATGATTCAATTTTGATGCTACTACCACCTGACGAAGATGCTGAATAAGTCAGGCGTGTGACCTAAATTTACTTTAGGTCACACTAAATCAATCAGCGATTGAGTATGCGGTAGATCGGTAATAACGCCATCATTAAAACTACAAAAAATCCTGCGTAGCGTACCCATGAATATTGTGAACCTTTGCCCTGCCAGACTTGTAGCTGTATAGAGTCCACGACCAAATTTTCACGTTCTGTGAGTTCCGCCAGCGCTGTATAATGTACATTGAAATTTTCTTTAGCAATCGAAAATGGATCTGAACTAATCACCAGCAATACTGGTTCATTGATCTTATAACGATGATCATCTTCACCAGCAAATACTTGAGGATGATATTGAGCACTTTCACTTGGGCGAATTCCACCAAACCAACGCATATTCACTTTGCCTTGTTGCAATGCATGTCCTTTCACCACAATGACAAAACGATAAGGATTTTCCTGACTGGTTGGAAAGTCAATTGCAATATTCGGGCGTTTAAATGCGTCCTGTATTCGAGGCATTTCACTACGGTTAATGGCTGCAATCTGTTCAGATGTCAACTGTATGGAATTCACTAAAGTCTGACCATATTCTCCAGCATGTGGCTCATGATCGACTCGAACACATCCCGAAAGTAATACAGAAAAAATCATACATAACCATAAGTGAATTGGTATTTTTATAATATTGAGATTCATATTATTACTCTATTTTTCGTCATTCAATCAAAATACAGCCACACTAATATGTCCGTCTAACAACCAACGTAGTACTTTGCCACGTTCTTGTTCGGGTAGAGACAAGCTATATTCAAAGGCTCGAATCACCACATCACATTGCTTGCGTTTATCTGTAGCCACTTCACCCTGATTAATCATGTCTGCGTCTGCACCATATTCTTGACGCAAATGCTGAGCAATACCCATCCATGCAGCTGGAGTTTGCATACGCTCAACCACAGACCATGACCCCGAATGAGTCAATATATAAGTCAAAGCATCAGCAGACTGCTTTTGGGTTGATTCTGAAAGAAATTCATGCAATTGCTGTGGTGTATTTTTGCTATACAAAGGAAATGAAATCGAAAAGCAACGATCTGCTTGTCGAGCATCATATAATTGTTGTACATAGGCTTGTGCCCAAAGATATTGTCCCTGATCATCTGCCTGTTGCTCAATCACACGGCGTAACGACCACCATAATGAACTCGCCACCGCCGTATCGACTTCATTTGGCTGTGCCGAATTAGCAATTTGCAGGGCTTCTTCATAATACTTAGCATCATGCTGCTTCAATGGTTGTAACAACACCAACTGACCGAGCTTTTGTTCACGTTGTGCAATCGGGTTATTTTGAGGTATTTGACCTGAGTTTGATTGTGAAAAGCGATTTAATCCATAAAAAATCGCAAAAATCACACCGACAATTAAAAATAAATTTCGCATAAGTCAATGAATATATAAGAATTTGTCCCCTAAACTTATTGACGAGTTAACTGATATTTTCACTAATTTAAAACAGCCATGGCAAGCACAATACAAACAATCCAACACTGTTAACTCAACAGCTTTTTTTGTCGCCATTTAACTTGGTTGCTATGTTTATTTACTTTTATCTTATTAAGTTCTTTCCAACACTATATCCCTAAAAAATAGACAGAATCTTTTAAGCATTCCAGTTCTTTATCATCGATAGTTCATGAATGCCTTATCGGCTAACTTTGCATTTACCATTTACTGCAAAATCGCCATTCGATTTTAAGAAGCTATCTAATTATGGGGTATGTTGGTTTCTTCATGAAAAATGCCGAGTCCTTTTTAGAACTCAGCATTTTATAAAACATTAATCACTTTTGATTATTCAAAGTAAAGTTGACTATGACTGGCATGTAAAAATGCAGGAATTAATCCTGTGAGCGCAGCACGAATATCAGCACGCTCATTGATTAACTGATGCGAACCTTCTTCAAGCATCAATAAAGTCTGTAGGCGGAATTTTTTACGAACAAATTCAATATTGTATTTCCAGTCTACCGTCTGATCGAGCGCACCTTGTGCCAACCATACAGGAATGCGACAAGCTGGACGGTCCTCCATTTCCTGCATCCACTTCGACATGGCTAAAATCCAGTCCATACCCATGATGCGTGGTTGCAATGGGTCAGTTAAACGGATAAAGCGCAAGAATTCAGGGTTATGGTTATTGCGGCGAAAATGGCGCGGCACTTGACGGCGTACGCGGCGAATAATACCCAGCCCAACAGGATTATGCCACCATGCCGTTTTAGCAGGTCGAACCAATGGCGACAGTAACAGGACTCGATCAACAAATGGGTTTTTGCGCTGCTCAGCATATACCAGTAAGTGATGCATAAAAATTGCACCGCCCGTACTTTGCCCAATACCCAACCATGGTTTCGGAAGTTGATCAGCATTTTTTACATAATGATAAACAGCGCTGAGAACATCCTGATAATGATCAAAATTTTGAATACTGGCAGGTGAACCACTACTTAAGCCATGACCAGGTAAATCAAACACCAGAACACTAAAGCCTTGCGATAAAATTTCCTGAATAATCGGCTGATAAATTCCACTATGTTCCAAATAACCATGTAGCAAAAATACCGTACCGCGTACAGGTGTTATTTTGGGCTCAAAAACCTGAGTATGTAATTTAAACAAAGGCATTTCAATATACCCCTGCCAGTGATTACATTGTAATTGATCTAAACCATACAGTTTCTGATAAGCCAGCAAATCATCCGAAGGCTCATAAGGACGATTTAAATTGAGTACAGGCAATAAGCTGGATGTAATTTCCCGACTCGGTACAGGTAGTTTGAGCTGTTTTAAAATTGATGGCGTTAAGAATGGAATATCAGCCATTTAAGGCACCTCCCGACAATCACTCACACCAAACATTGCATCACGAATGGTGGCAAGTAATTCATAGTTGGCGCGGCGGCTATGGTCATAGTTTTGTACCGATGGTTTCCACGTGGTCAGTGGCATCGGCATGGGTGCATTGACTGGAATCGTTGCAATCCCATTCATGGCAAATAAACGCCGAGTTCGCGGCATATGATATTCATCAGTGACTAGCATCACTTTGGGTGCTCCGCCTTTCTTTTGTAATAATAGTGAACTAAACCGAGTGTTTTCGCAGGTATTCATACTACGATTTTCTAACAATTTCGCAGAAACACCATGCTGGTTAAGCCAGGTTTGCATATAAGGGGCTTCTACACCACTGAGTACAATTGGTAAATTGTTTTGTTTTTCTAATGCTAAGGTTGTTTCTAAACGCAACCGCGTATAATCATTCACCACAATATTTTTACGATTTTTTGCTAAAGTTAGACCACCACCCAAAACAACAATTGCCGAGGGTCGCGTTGTATCTATACGACGAGACTGGCTGTTATTTTCCTGCTGTAATTCACTATACATCTGTTGATTTACAGCTTGACTCACTTGAGTATTGACAGGAAAAGTTTTTAAAAAATGAATATATTTGTCCATGAGTGCCAAATTATCAGGCATATCCAAACTCGCTATTTCACTGGCAAGCTTTGTATTATCAGCTTCAAGCTCCTGACGTAACTCATGTTTTTTATGTTTGATGACCTGCTCAATCTGCTGGTCAGACTGCAAACTGTCTTCGTGTTCCTGATTATGCTTAATCTCGGACTGCAATAGATCATAGCGTGCCTGAATCAAATTCAGGCTTGCCGCATCTTGCCGTCGTGCCGCTTCTTGCATGACTTTTAAATACGCTTGTCGAGCCACCCACAAGTCAGAACCAGGTTCTAAATCATCATGCTCACTTAAGGCCGCCATTTGCTGACTGCGCGCTGCTACAGTATTGACTTCAACAGGGGTAAACCGATTCAACAAGAAAACAATAAATTTGGAATAAAATGGGGTGTATACCAACACTGTCAGACATGCCAGCAAAGCGAATAGCACAGCAGCCATTCGCACAAAGCTGATCATCCAATGTTGTTTATCAGTCATCGCTACACACTCACATGCGATTGAATTAAACCAGATTCATTAAACAATACAGGCTCTGGCTCAAGAACAATATTAAATTTTTGTTGGACTGCTGCCTGAACAGCACGATAAGTCTGTTGTACATCAGTCAAGTTAGCCGATTCATAATTGACTAAAACCAGTGCCTGACGGGCAAACATACCAACAGCCCCCAAACGCTTACCTTTCCAACCCGCCTGATCAATCAGCCAGCCTGCTGCAATTTTAACTGCACCATTTTTTTGCAGATAATGGGGCAAGTTAGGATATAACTGAGCAAGCTGCTGATATTGCGCTTGTGAAATGAGCGGATTTTTAAAGAAACTTCCGACATTTGGAAATTCTGCTGGATCGGGTAACTTGCTTTGGCGAATGGCAATGACCTGTTTTTGCAGATTTTCTGCGGTTTGTTCTTCGCCAACTGCCTGACGTAAATCACCATATGCCAGTTGTAAATCTGGTGTTTTACGTAGCTTAAACGTCACGCCAACAATCACATAACGGTTTGGTTGCTCTTTAAAAATACTATGACGATAAGAAAAATGACATTGCTCGGCAGCAAGTTGCGTTAATTGTTGTAGCTCACGGTCATATACATGTACCTGCTCAATAAATTCACCAACCTCAACGCCATACGCACCAATATTCTGTACAGGACATGCGCCAACCAACCCAGGAATCAGGGCTAGATTCTGTAAGCCAAACCAGTGATGCGTCGTGCTATACAATACAAACTCATGCCAGTTTTGCCCTGCTCCGACATGTACAGAAATATGTGAATCGGCCTCTGCCAGCACCTCGATTCCCTGAATATCCATATGAATAATCAAGGCATGTACATATTCAGGCAATAAAATATTACTACCGCCAGACAAAATCAGCACATTTAACTGCTGTGAGCTGGCATAGTTCAAAGCGTCTTGTAATGCTTGCACAGACGTCACTTTGACATAATGCGAAGCAACTGCCTGTAAATGCAATGTATTGAATGCTTGTAGTTGAAACTCTTGTTGAATTTGAATCACTGACACAGAACCTTATTGTTTTTGTGAAGACTTAAATACATTTACCCATGCCTGACTGGCAGTTTCACACTGATCGAGCACACGTTCAAACCCTTCTGCACCACCATAATATGGATCGGCAATCGCTTGGCGCTGCAACTCGACTGCATGTTCAGTCATCATATAAACCTGAGCACGAAGCTGAACAAATTGCTGTTGGGCTTGGTATTCAATTTTCTGAATATTTTTTAGATTTTGTTCATCCATCGCCAGAATTAAATCAAAATCCAGAAAATCGTTGAGAGATAACTGCCGCGCACGTAACACTGACAAATCGTAACCGCGCTGACGTGCATATTGCTGACTACGAGAATCAGGCGCTTCACCAATATGGTAGGCTGCTGTTCCAGCAGAATCGACATGTACATTCAATTGATGCTGTTGGCAAAAATGTCGCAATACAGCTTCGGCAGTGGGAGAACGACAAATATTTCCCAAGCACACACACAAAACCTTATAAGGCTGTTGCGAAGACATGTCTGACCTCAATAATGGCTTAAATATCAATTGTATTCTTTTCATTTCCGCGATGAAATACAGCTTGATAGACTTTATTTAAACAAATGCTATTTCTTGTAAAAAAATCAACAAGACTATTCATGCTTGAGTTCAATCTGTTGAATATTCCCGTCGAAAGTACTCAACAGTTGCTGAACCACCTGATCCTGATGGATGAGTTCGGCTGCTCGCTGCTGTGCTTTTTCACGGCGCAAATGCTGCATGGCATAAGGTGTTACCTCTGTAACATCACCATACTGAACTGAAAAGCGGGTATTTGCCCACTGATCTTTCAATGCCTGCTCTAAATTGTGCTGTTGCTGGGTCAAAAGCTGTTCATATCGCTGCGGAATATGAAAGGTACTCACACCATCAATCTGACCATGCATTAAGCCGTATTGCGCCAGTTCCTGCACCGCAGGTGATAATGCACTATTTCTAAACCAGTATTCCCATTTTTCAACCGTCCACTCCCCTTCAAGTTGTTGCTCAGGCAACTTTAAAATGTCCTGTGGCATCAGATTTTGTGCAACAGATGGCTCACTCGCGGTCAGCTGCTCAACAGGCATAACTGTTTCAGGAGCAGGCTCTGCAAATAAACTCAATGCCTCGCGTTGATCTGGAAAAACGGGTTGTTGCTCTACAGCCAACTGCGGTGCTGGCTCAGCATATTCAGGTTCAAACGGGAACAGATTATCTTCAGCATAAATATCTACGGCAATCACAGTTTGCTGAGCGGAAGGTAAATCCACTTCGATCAAAGTACTTTCATCAAGTGCATCAAACTGTACCAAGCCTTGTGGCAAATCGGCTTGTGACTGTTCTTCATCAATCGGCTCAGGCTCAGGCTCAGGCTCAGGCTCAGGCTCAGGCTCAGGCTCAGGCTCAGGCTCAGGCTCAGGCGAGGCTAGCGCATTCGTTTCAAAAGCTACAGCCACAGATGAAGCCTGCTCTGATTCAACAATTTGCATCACTTCATTGTTCTGTAAAGGTCGAAATGCCAGTAACCGCAAGATACACATTTCAAAACCTTGCTCCTGAGTCACTGCCCATGTCAGCTCAGAGCGTCCTTTACAGGCAATCTGATAGTACAACTGCAAATCCTGAGCAGAAACCCGTTGAGAAAGATTTCGAATTTTTTGATTAATTTCTTGGCTGTATTTCAAACTCAAATCTGGCAAATACTGCATTAATGCCAGTTCATGCAAAGTCGAAATGAGTTGATCTAGCACCAGCGCCACATCCAGTGCTTGCTGGCGAAATTGCAGTAAAAGCTGACTGACTTGCTGAGGCTGGTTTTGGTGAATTGCCAAAATCAGATCATAAATAATAGAGCGGTCAATCAATCCAAGCATGTCTTTGACATCTTGATGTTGTACCGTCCCCTGACCATAAGCAATCGCCTGATCGGTTAAAGACAACGCATCACGCAATGACCCCTGTGCAGCTTCGGCAATTTGCCAGAGTGCATCCTGCTCTGCCTGAATCTGTTCTTTAACTAAAATATGGTCCAGATGGTGATGAATTTCACTAGCATCGAGTGGGCGCAAGGTAAACTGTAAACAGCGTGAAATCACGGTAATCGGCAGTTTTTGTGGGTCGGTCGTCGCAAACAGGAATTTGACGTGTTCAGGCGGTTCTTCGAGTGTTTTCAGTAACGCATTAAAAGAATGCGTAGACAGCATATGCACTTCGTCAATCAAATAGACTTTGAAACGCCCTTGTGTCGGTGCATAAGGTACGTTGTCGAGTAGTTCACGGGTATCTTCAACTTTGGTACGCGATGCTGCATCAATCTCAATCAGATCAATAAAACGACCTTCATTGACCGCGCGACAAGTGGCACAGGTCTCACACGGTGTTGAGGTTACCCCTGTTTCACAGTTCAAGCATTTAGCAAGAATCCGCGCAATCGTGGTTTTACCCACTCCGCGCGTCCCAGTAAACAAATAGGCGTGATGCAAACGTCCACGTTCTAGCGCACTAATCAGTGCTCTAGCCACATGGTTTTGTCCGACCAACTCATTGAAATTACGAGGACGGTATTTTCTAGCAAGAACTTGATACATGTATGCTCCTTTCCACCTCGCTAAGCATACTGTTTTTTTAATCAATAGTGAATGCAACTGTATTTATTCGTTTAAATAGCAACTCATTCTGCTCAAGATTTAAATCAAGCGTATTAAAATACTTAGGCTATTTAAAAATCAGGGCATTCCTTTACCCACTTTCTATTCCATTAAAAAATTTAAATCGTTATAAACTGCTAATTTGTCCAATCACATGTGGTTTATGTGATTTGGCGCTACGAATCAAAAACTGACTCACTGTCTTGCTTTGTTGATGTGTCAATAACTCAACATCCGAAGGTAAAAAGACAGGCAACTTAAAACTGACATCTGCCTGATATTTCTCAGGTAAACTCAGCGCAGCCAGTGCCTTGGCTTTAGTCCACATGCCATGTGCAATCGCTTGTTTAAAACCAAAGGCTTTTGCTGTCAGTGCATGCAAATGGATCGGATTTGCATCGCCTGAAACCAGTGCATAACGGCGCCCTGTATTTTCATGGATTGACCAGTGATCTTGTAACACCCATTCCAGATTGGCTTTTTCAGCAGCTTTTTCAATCACTGTCTGAGTGTTTTTTTGTCGTGCCAGATAAGTACTGACACCCTGCATCACCAGTTCATTCTCCATATACACTTCGGTAATAAACTCAAACTGCTGACCTTTATGATGCGGTTTCAATTCACCAAAACGACAAACCAGCCGATACTGAAAATTTGCTGCCAACGGTTTGTACTGCGTCACCTGATTATGGATATGCACCAAACCTAAAATTGCAAATGGAAAAGCTTCTTGCGTCATCATCTGCATTTGCAGGCTTTGTGACAGCACCGCAAAATAGATCGCAGGCACATAGCCGTTATTGGCAAAACCACAAATCTGGTTATAAGCACGTAAATGTTTGGCATCGACATGGAACGCATCGACCACATATTCCACTTCAGGCAAACGCTGCTCTAGTTTTTTATTTTTTAAGATCAACCCCTGAATCACTTTTGGATAAGCAAAATAGGGTTTCGGAAATTGGCTAAAATGGCGTGTTCTCATGATGCACCTGTTTTGATTATAAAAATGGGGGATGATTTTGATCCCCCAAAGTTCGCATGATTTTAAGCGCCAAGCAAGCTTTGTCCGCATACCCGCACTATATTGGCATTGACTCCAGACGATGCTGCTGTGGCAAACCATGCAATGGTTTCGGCAACATCTACAGGCAAACCGCCCTGACTCATGGCATTCATACGGCGACCTGCTTCACGAATTGCAAAAGGAATCGCGGCGGTCATTTGCGTTTCAATAAATCCTGGCGCGACTGCATTGATGGTCATGCCATTTTTTAAATGTGGTGCCGTATATTTGACCAAACCAATTACACCCGCTTTGGAGGTCGCATAATTGGTTTGCCCCAAATTGCCCGCAATGCCGCTAATAGATGACACACAAACAATTCGTCCATGTGCATTCAAAGCATCATGTTCAAGCAAATAATGGTTAATCCGTTCAGCCGCAGACAGGTTAATGTTAATCACCATATCCCAAAGCTGTTCTTTCATATTGGCAAGGGTTTTGTCGCGCGTGACCCCAGCATTGTGCACCAGAACATCCAAACCACCATGTTGCTGACAGGCTTCTGCAATTTTCTCGCCTGCATCAGCAGCGGTAATATCCAGTGCCAGTGTCGAGCCACCAATACTTTGCGCGACCCGATCCAGATCTGCCTGTTGCTGTTCGACATCAAGACAAATCACATGCGCGCCATCACGTGCCAGAACATGTGCAATCGCTTCGCCAATTCCACGACTGGCACCTGTCACCAGTGCGGTTTTTCCTGCTAACGGCTTAGTCCAGTCTACAGCGACCACATCTGCTTTTTGTACTTGTACCACCTGCCCTGACACATAAGCCGAACGCGGTGACAAGAAAAAACGTAAGGTCGATACCAGATTCTCCGCCGCATCTGGGTCAGCATAAACCAGTTGTGCCGTAATGCCTTTTCGTAATTCTTTGCCTAAAGACTTCACAAAACCAACCAGTGCACGCTGGGCAATGGCTTGTGCCACACTGTCTGATTTATCTGGGTTTAAGCCTAAAATAATCACCCGACCCGAGAGCTGGATTTGCCGCATCAGTGGATGGAAAAATGCGTACACGGCTTTGAGTTGCTCGGTGCTACGAATCCCTGATGCATCAAAAACCAGTGCTTTGAATTTTTGTGTGTTGTCTTCTGCTGAAAAAATACTGACGTCCAGATCTGCCTGCTTGGCTTGGTTAATCAGCTCTGCGTCATCGGCAATATAAGTATTGGCATGGATTTGTCGTAATGTATCCAGAATGGAAGCTGTAAATACTGCCTGCGGCGTTGTTCCCAATAAAACCGCACCTTGCACCACTGGCGTAGCCGTCTGATAACGCTCTAGAACGACTGGTGCAGGCAAACCCAAATGCTTGATGACAAATTTACCAATTGGTGTTTTAAAGAAATGCTGGTATTGATCAGTCATAATTATGTTCTCTTCACTTCGGTGAATCATATAGATACAGCATGAAACACATTTGAATGGGTAAATAATACTGAAATTATCATACTGAAATTGCGTATAAGATATGTTGACTTGAATCGTTGTTATTGTGTCATTTCGGTCAATTGCCCGAGTTGTATTCTATGCTATGGTAAACCAAAATTATCTCTAATTTCACTTTATTTTCCATCCAGTATTTTTCAATTTTTTGCATAGGAACACCGTTATGAGTCAGACTATTCGTCGTGTTGCAATTTTGGGTGGCAACCGGATTCCTTTTGCCCGTTCCAATGGCCCATATTTAAAAGCCAGTAATGCTGACATGCTCAGTGCGGCACTCAATGGATTGATTGAACGTTTCCAGCTACAAGGGCAACGACTCGGGGAAGTTGTTGCAGGTGCGGTCTTAAAACATAGCCGCGACTTTAACCTGACCCGTGAATGTATCTTAAATACACAGCTTGCAGCAGAAACGCCCGCTTATGATTTACAACAAGCCTGTGGCACTGGTCTACAGGCGGCCTTTGCCATTGCCAATAAAATTGCGCTTGGGCAGATTGAAGTCGGCATTGCAGGTGGTGTAGATACAACTTCAGATGCTCCTGTTGCACTTGGCGATGGTTTACGCAAGGCATTACTTGAACTCAATATTGCCAAAACTGCAAAAGCCCGCTTACAGGCACTTGCCAGCATCAACTTTAAGAGCTTGATTGAAGCTCCGAAAAATGGCGAACCACGTACAGGGTTGTCTATGGGTGAGCATGCGGCTCTCACCGCTTTAGAATGGGGAATTTCCCGTCAGACACAAGACGAACTCGCGGTTGCCAGCCACCATAAACTGGCAGCAGCATTCGATGCTGGCTTTTTTGATGACTTGATCACACCATTTTTGGGCTTAGAACGTGATCAAAATTTACGCTCCGATTCATCTTTAGAAAAACTGTCAACCCTACGCCCTGTATTTGGTAAAGGCGACAATGCCACCATGACCGCAGGCAACTCAACCCCGTTGACTGATGGGGCTTCATGTGTACTCCTCGCATCAGAAGAATGGGCAAAAGCCAATGGGCATGAAGTTCTTGCTTATCTAACTTTCTCTGAAACTGCGGCGGTTGACTTCGTCCATAAAAAAGAAGGCTTGCTCATGGCACCTGCTTATGCCATGCCACGCATGTTGGCACGTGCCAATCTGACCCTTCAGGATTTCGATTTTTATGAAATTCATGAAGCTTTTGCCTCTCAGGTTCTTAGCACCTTAAAAGCATGGGAAGATCCAGAGTTTTGTGAGCAACGTCTAGGTTTAGCTCAACCGCTTGGACGTATTGACCGCAGCAAACTTAATGTCAATGGTTCGTCTTTGGCAGCTGGGCATCCATTTGCAGCAACAGGTGGGCGCATTTTGGTAACTGCGGCCAAACTCATTCACCAAAAAGGTTCTGGGCGTGCACTAATTTCGATCTGTGCCGCAGGTGGACAAGGCGTGACTGCAATCGTTGAGAAATAAACCTAAAAATAATCTTTATACAAAGTAGCCTTACGTGACACGCAAGGCTACTTGTTTGTTTTTTATAGCAAGCTTATTATTTTAAAAAAGGATATATTGAAAATATAGGATGGAATCATACAAAAGCACAGGATGTGTCAGATAAACAGCAGATAAATCATAATAATAGAAGGAATAATGCATTTGTTGGTTTGAAAATTGCACTATTTTAGAAAAATATCAACAACGAGAAGGATGAGATTATATGTATAAAACTGATCACGTTGTTAAAACATGGAAGTACAGTGCGAGTTCACATTATTTAAAAATTTTTTATACCGATGGTTCGGCAGTGCTGTTTTATTCGGTGCCAACTTTTGTTTATGACAACATGCTTCGTGTGCAGAACAAAACTGATTTTATAGAAAGATATTTAACTTATAATTTACATTTTTCCAGTGTTGCGCTTGCTTGAACACATGATTCTATTCAAAGAGACCCATCTGCATCGCTCGGCAGATGATTGATTTTAAAAAAGTTGGTGTCAGCGTTTATTATTTTCCGATAAATTCTGACACTGACCAAGCAATCCATCCCATTTAGGCTAGACTTTGCACCAATGCAAAACGTGGGCACACCGTACCATCTTCTAAAGTCACCTGTTCTATAAACATCTCTAGTGGGCGAATCCACATCGAATAATCACCATATAGACATTGATAAACTACATGCGCTTCTTGCGTTTCACTATGCTGTGCAACCGAAAAAACCTGATACAGTTGCCCTTTGTAATGTCGGTAAATTCCACGTTGTAACTGCATTGAAGCCTCCTGAGAAATCAAAATGAATGTTGTGGTTGGTGGCAAAGTTCCATCACGATACTGGCAAAATTAATCGCCAATTGTGACGGGTTTTCCATCCGATATGCTAGCGCTAAACTGACATGTGGAACAGGTGCTTGCAAACGGCGATGTTGGATACCCGCCAATTGCACCTGCATGGCTGACTCAGGTACCAGTGATACACCTAGATTTGCTGAAATTAAAGATAAAATTGAAACCAGCTGTGGCGCTCTCTGCCCTATTTTCGGATCAAAACCTGCCTGCAAGCAGGCTTGTACAATCGCATCGTACAACCCCATGCCCGAAAATGATTCAGGAATCATAATAAATGGATCATCTTTAAGTTCCAACAAGGCCAAATCACCCTGTTGCTGTGCAACCCGATGATGATGTGGCACAACCGCCACCAAAGGTTCATCGACTAACTGCTGGATTTTTAATGCTTCAGGTTGTGGGTCAGAAGAACGTAGAAAAGCGATGTCGACCTGTTCATTTAATAATTTATGAATCAGCGTGGCAGAGTTGGCTTCTTCAATTTTAACCTTGACTTTAGGGTAAGTTTTCTGAAATTCACGAATCGCCGCAGGAATCAGCGGATTGAGTGCGGCTGTTCCTGTAAACCCCAAATTAAGCTGCCCCAGTTCACCATTGGCAACCTGACGTGCGATCTGAATTGCTTCATCTGCACGTTGCTGCAAAGGTTGCACCGCCTGTAAAAATGCCTGCCCTGCTTCTGTTAAGACAATGCCATGTGCATTTCGATGGAACAGTGCTGCACCAATTTCATTTTCCAGATCACGAATTTGCATACTCAGCGGTGGCTGACTAATTTTCAAACGTGCAGCAGCTTTGGTCAGGTTTTTTTCTTCTGCCGCCACCAAAAAATAACGAATATGTCGAAGTTCCATATATAAAACATATCAAGGTACACATATAAATATATTAGAAAAATACCAATCAAATTGCTAGATTAAGTGTTACTAACTTCTCCCTGCAAAACCCCAGAAATCGAGCATTCATCATGGCGAGCGATTCCTCATCCAAATCCGTTCAGGTTTCAACAACAGAAACCTGGACAGATTCTAATCACACAACTTCTGTGTCCACGTTACGTCCTCCATTTAAAAATGTCTGGATTCAGCAAGGCTCAAAAGACTACTATCGCGCAGGCGGTGCATTGTTTTTACTGGGCTTCGCCAGCTTCTCCCTGATCTATTGCGTGCAGCCACTCTTACCCGCTTTTTCACATAGCTTCCAGATTAGTCCTGCAACCAGTTCTTTAGCACTCTCTTTGACCACAGGTTTACTGGCTTTTTCGATTGTACTTGCCAGTGCATTTTCACAAGCCTTTGGGCGTCGCGGCATTATGTTTGTCTCTATGGCTGTTGCATCGGTCTTGAACATTTTGGCTGCATTTATGCCGCAGTGGCATGCTTTACTGATTGCCCGCGCACTTGAAGGTTTGGTACTTGGCGGTGTGCCTGCTGTAGCAATGGCATGGCTGGCAGAAGAAATAGACCCTGCACACTTGGGTAAAGCCATGGGCTTATATGTTGGTGGTACAGCTTTTGGCGCCATGATGGGTCGGGTGGGAATGGGGCTGGTCAGTGAGTTTTATTCTTGGCGTATAGCACTTGGCATATTAGGCGTGATCTGTCTGCTGTTCTCTTTCGGGTTTTATCAACTGCTGCCAAAATCCCGAAATTTTGTCGCTCAACCAGGTTTTCGTATTGGTTTTCATCTTCGCACATGGCGCAAACACTTGGGCAATATCGGTCTGATTCGCCTGTATGCTATCGGTTTCTGCTTGACCAGCATTTTTGTCACGCTGTTTAACTATGCGACATTCCGTTTGTCTGATGCACCGTATTCATTTAGCCAAACCACGATTAGCATGATCTTTCTGGTGTATGCCTTTGGCGTGGTGTCATCTTCAATTGCAGGAAGTCTTGCCGACCGTTTTGGTAAACGCCCGCTTATGCTCAGTGGCTTTATGATTATGGGTTTAGGCGTGGCATTGACCTTGGCAAGTTCGATTTTTGCGGTAATCGCAGGGATTATTTTGGTAACCACAGGCTTTTTTATCAGTCACTCGGTGACCAGTGGTTGTGTTGGCCCAACCGCAGGCGAACATAAAGGTCATGCAGCATCGCTCTATCTTTTATTTTATTATATGGGTTCGAGCATCATTGGTTCTGTGGGTGGCTGGTTCTGGCTACATGGCGGTTGGCTCTCTATTGTTACTCTGACTTTGAGCTTTGCTATTTTGGGCAGTATTTTGTCTTTACTGCATGTAAAACGTTAATTTAGGTTGTTTATGCTTTCTCCTCTCCCAACTGTAGTTTTTATTCCAGGTTTACTTAACGACGAAAAACTGTGGCAGCATCAGACTGATGCCTTGTCACAGCATATGAATGTCATAATTGCTGACCTGTCTCAAGACGACAATTTACCCGCAATGGCAAAACGGATTTTAAATCAGGCACCAGAAAAGTTTGCTCTTGTTGGGCTATCAATGGGTGGTTATGTTGCTTTTGAGGTGCTACGTCAGGCACCTGAACGGGTCATTAAACTCGCGCTTTTTGATACCAGTGCTCGCCCTGACAGCGTGACCTCAGCAAAACACCGCCAAGCAACCATTCATTCGCTTAAAGTCGGAAAATTTATGGGCGTTACCAATAAACTCCTTCCCCAGATTATTCATCCTTCTCGCGTACATGATCCGATTGGCGAAGAAATCAAGGCCATGGCTCAACGTATTGGAGGCAACGGATTTATCAATCAACAAAAAGCCATTTTAGGTCGCATAGACTCACGACCACTACTTCATGAAATTAAGATTCCAACTTTGGTGGCTGTTGGAGAAAATGATTTGGTTACACCCGTCAAACTGGCTCAGGAAATGCACGAAGGCATTCAGAATTCACAATTGCATATCTTCAAACACTGTGGACATTTGCCACCACTCGAATGCCCAGAGGAAACCACAGCATTGTTACAACGCTGGCTTGCCAGTTAAATGATTGGCATTGCAGGTTTGAAAAGGCTTACAATGCCTTTAGCTTACTCTAAAGGTCGTATTGTTCAATCCATCAAAATGTTTGAGGCTATGCTAATCCCGTTCGAAAAATGTAATTTTCACTTTTTTCGCTGAGGGAAATATCTACACTGAATTTCAATACAACGATAAATCAGAGGAACGCCGAATGAAACATGCAGTTGTGATCGGAACAATTATGATGACTATGGCGCTCTCAGCCTGTGAAAAAGAGTCACATCCAACAACAGGTGCCAGCACAGAACAGCACCTAAATAAAGCTGCAACACAAGCACAGAATGATTTCAAAAAAACCATTGATAGTGTGACCACGAAAACCAAACAGGCAACTGATCATGCTGCCAGTACACTTGACAATACTATCGATCATGCTGAAGAGCATATTAAAAAAACCACCGATGATCATAAGCAGTAATCTTTTTCTCTCACATTTGATAAACAGTTGACCGATATGTCTATTCTTCAACAGCTTAACCTAGAGTATCCTATTTTTCTGGCACCGATGGCAGGCGTTTCAACGCCACAACTGGCTGCACAAGTTTCCAATGCAGGTGCATTAGGTTCACTTGGACTAGGCGCCAGTGATTTGGAAAGTTGTCGTAAGCAAATTCTAGAAACCCAAGCACTAACGGACAAGGCATTTCAGGTCAATTTCTTCTGTCATCGCAGTGAGACTGTCGATCCACAGATTGCACAGCAATGGATTGAATATCTACAGCCACATTTTGCGCAGTTTGATCAACCTGTACCACAAACCTTAAATTGCATTTATCCAAGTTTTTTAGATTCAGATGACTACCTGAATCTGGTGCTTGAGTTACGCCCTGCTGCGGTCAGCTTTCATTTTGGCATTCCACATCAGCATCAGATTCAGGCACTCAAAAATGCGGGCATTGTGACGATGGTGACCGCCACCAATTTGAGTGAAGCCCAAGCAATTGAGCAGGCAGGCATTGATATTATTGTTGCTCAAGGTGTCGAAGCTGGTGGACATCGCGGTACTTTTAATGCAGATAGCGATGCTGCAATGACGACTATTCACCTAGTACAATTGCTGCACAAATATTGTTCAATTCCAATTGTGGCAGCAGGTGGCATCATGACAGGTCAACAAGCTCGTTATGCCTTAGACTCAGGTGCATCTGCTGTGCAGTTGGGTACAGCATTTATTCAATGCACGAGTTCAAATGCCAGCACCATGTACCGAGAAGCGCTATTTGACGAACCGATCACGCAAATTAGTGCTGCAATTTCAGGTCGCCCCGCTCGTGGGATTATCAATGACTGGCATAAACAGATCGACAGTATTTACCGACCTGAAATTCCAGCCTATCCATATACTTATGACTTAGCAAAACAACTGCATACTGCTGCAGCAAAGCATAATCATCATGGATATGCCGCATTTTGGGCAGGTGCTCATGTAGCAGAAATTCGACAACTCGAAGCACATGAACTAGTGCAAACCCTAGTCAAAGAAATGCACTATGCTTAGGGTCTGTTAAGATTTCACAGTTCTAATTAATGTGTCACCAGTAAATTGACCGATTCGATTTGGACATCATCCATATTTTGCCCTTGATCAAGCAATAAGTTGAAATAGTCTTCAACCACTTTGGCTTGTTCAAGGGTCGATTCTACCTTATACATATTTTGTCTAAACTCATTGCTCGAATGTAGTCCTTTGGTGTACCAGGCAATATGTTTTCGGGCAATACGACAACCTGAGTATTCACCATAAAATTCATATAGCTCACTCAAATGCCCGAGCAAAACAGTTTTCACTTCCTCAATGCTTGGTGCAACCAAATGCTGGCCTGTTTGTAGATAGTGAGCGATTTCACGAAAAATCCACGGTCGCCCTTGTGCTGCTCGGCCAATCATTACCGCATCTGCACCTGTATAGTCCAGCACGTATTTGGCTTTTTCAGGGCTGTCAATATCACCATTGGCAATCACGGGAATGTTGATATGCGCTTTAACCTGTTTAATCAACTCATAACGGGCTGTATTTAAATACATATCTTCACGAGTGCGCCCATGCAAAGCAAGCGCAGCAATACCCGCCTGCTCTGCACGTTTGGCAACCCGCATAATATTTTCTTGCCCGTTTAAATAACCAAGACGGGTTTTTAAAGTCACAGGGACATCAACTGCAGCGACCACCGCATCCAAAATACGCGCCACCAAATCTTCATCTTGCAATAGCGCCGAGCCTGCGAGTTTATTACAAACTTTCTTGGCTGGGCATCCCATATTAATATCGACAATCTGTGCACCATTGGCAACTTGATAGCGTGCCGCCTCAGCCAGTTGCTCTGGGTCTGAACCTGCAATTTGTGCAGAAATCGGGGCAATTTCACCATCGAAGTTAGCGCGGTACAGGCTTTTTTTGCTCATGCGTAGCGTTTTATCAGCAGTCATCATTTCACTGACAGCATGCCCCGCACCGAAGTACTTGCACAGTGTTCTAAAGGGCCTATCAGTAACGCCTGCCATCGGCGCAACCCAAATTTGGTTACGCTTTGTTTTATCAAACAATTCTGTAATTACTTTGTTTTTACTCAATTTTCCAATTCCCATATTCTCAATCATTTTCCAACATTCTTGACTATTCTTTTATATTTGTTGCACCATAGTTGCACCATATTTTTTATATGGTGCAACTAATATTCTATGGTGCAAAAAATATGGGAACAATTACAAAGCGAGAAGACTCCAATGGCAAAGTGCGATTTCGAGCGCAAGTACGTGTCCAGAGGAAAGATTTACCTGTGTTCCAAAAATCTAAGACATTTACCAAAGAGTCATTAGCAAAAGAATGGATCAAAAAGCTAGAAGCAGAAATTCAAATTAACCCAGATATTTTAAACCCAGAAACCAAAACTGTGTCAAAAACTTTGGATCAATTCATAGAACGATATATCGAAGAAATTGGGAACGAATTTGCTGGGACTAAGAAGTCTGCACTAAAAAATATCTGCAACTATGATATTGCTCAAAAAGATGTGTACTCTCTTTCGCGTCAAGACTTTTCAACTTTTGCAATTGAACGACGTAAAGGTAACCCAATGGAAATGCTTGATGGTGTTAGCCCATCGACTACATTAAAAGACCTTTCACACATATCCAGTGTTCTTGGCCATGCCGAACTTGTTTGGGGTGAGAATGTTGTAAATGCCAAAAATGAGTTATCTCAGGCAATCATCGGTTTAAAAAAAGCTCGTATCGTCACAAAATCAAAAGAGCGTGATCGTCTGATTACAACAGAAGAGCTTTTCACACTCACAAATCACTTTTATAAAGGCTGGAAGCGCGTCCGTAATGCCATTCCAATGCACTTAGTGATGTGGCTTGCGATTTATACTGGTCGCCGAGAAGGTGAACTGTGTGAAATGCGGCTTGAGGATTTTGATCGTAAAAACAATCAATGGAAGATTCGTGATGTAAAGAATCCTGATGGTTCTAAAGGCAATCATAAGTTTGCACATCTTGAGCCAAATGCCCTGTTAATCATTGAGGAGCTACTTGAACCATCAACGCGGAGACGAATGCTAGAACTTGGTTATAGTGACGAACTTTTACTACCTGTTAATGTTCAAACTGTTTCTGATTACTTTCGTAGAGCCTGCAGATTAAATAGCATTACGGATCTCAGGTTCCATGACTTACGACATGAAGCAGCAACTCGTTATGCTGAAGATGGATTTACCATACCTCAACTTCAAACCATTACTCTCCATTCATCTTGGGGAAGTTTAAAACGCTACGTCAATCTGAAAAAACGTGGCAAACGTATCGAGTATCAGGATGCTATTAAGTTTGCTAAAGAGCAATATGGCGAAAACTATTCAAAATTTGCACTTAAACAACGCTATGTATCGGCTGCTGATATTGCTGATGCAGAAGAAGTATATGCGGCGATTGAGTCACCAGATAATCTAAATACTGACTATCCTTTTGTTAAAGAGTTGTTAGAGAAATTCTCAAAATCATTCAGACCAACTAAAAGTGTGATTGATTCATATAAAGAGAAATCTAATATCCAAAATATTTTTTCATGGAATGAGCTGCAACAGAGCTTTGTTGTTCCATACATTCAAAATGCCTGGGAGAACTGGCTTTCAGAAAACTCTACTATTCCGTGGGATCTATTACCTGATGATGCAACACATTTTGGGATCAGAGGTTTAGATATTTTAAGGATAGACGACAATCGTATTCACAAGTGGGAACAAGGCATATCCACATGGATTGATATAACTCGCTATTATAGTTTTGACACAACAAATCTTATTCAAAGACCTTCATAATTTATATAGGATCAAAAAATGCTACCTAAACACTTATCAGACCAAGGGCTCACCCAAAAGTTAATTCCTGAACGCTTTATCCCTGAAAAGCCAGAAGAACTAAAAGACAAAAATGTTGAATACATCTTTGATAGCTCAGATTCTTTCAACTTAACTTACGATGAATTAGTTGAAATCGTGAGTAAAGCTCGTAAAGCTGGACCAAGAATGGTTCCAGTTTTAGGTACTGTTAAATAGTAAAAAAGCCCTCAAATGAGGGCTTTCACAAAAAACTACAGCGTAAGTATATTTAAAATATATAAAAAATTTAATAAATAATCAACAATTATAATTAGTTATCAGGAATTCATTCAAAATACTTATGGCATCCCTGCATAAATTCTGCGCTAGTTTCTGCTGACGAAGATGGTGGTAGCTTTGCATACTCACACTCGGCTTTTGATTTCAAATTATTGTCTCGAGCAAATATGTAGCCTGAGTAACCATCCGTTCCATCAACATACCCACCAGCCCTATCTTTATGACTGATTTGAAGCTGCAATAGACCTATGATGATTACAGCCGAAATGACCATGATTGTAATAACATCTTGTGTAAAAGTTGAAAGCTTTAGGGTCTTACTCATTTTTTATTCCTGTTTTTATAATCTTGAATCATTTGTTTTGTCACATCATCTTTATAGCAAATAGTTTCATATCCCCCAGCTCTCGAATAAGCACTACGTTTACCACAGCGACTACCATTTCTAGCCGAATTATACGGGCAAGCACATGGTCCAGGATATGAATCTATAGATTCCTGAATAATTTTTTCTTTGATCGCTTCATCATTCACCGCATGTATTTTTTTCGCAGGAACTTCAGATGACGTAAATATGAGGGCTGCAGCAAGTAAAAATAGTACTTTTTTCATTTTATGTTTAATTTATAAAAAATCTTCTAACTTATAATATTATAATTTTTTAAAATTTTTACATTAAATTCTATAAAGTTAATAAGGAAAAATCATGCAATTATGTAATGGTGGAAAATCACTTGATAAAAAAATTTCTGCACTGGTACGCAAACATAAAAATATTGCATTCGCTGTTGCTTGGGCAAGCCCTGACACCATCGCATTTAATACTATTTATGAAGATAGAGACAAAATTACAAAAGCTGTTATAGGTACTCACTTCTATCAAACACATCCTGATGTACTTGATAAGTTTACTAACTCTGAAAAATGCCATTTTGTACTACAACCAGATGGAGTATTTCATCCAAAGGTCTTTCTATTTTGGTCTCCAAATTCTTGGGATCTTCTAATTGGTAGTGCCAATTTAACGAAGGGCGCTTTAACAACTAACACAGAACTTTTAGTCCATATAACTTCCAGTGATTCAACTGAGGAATTCAGAGACGAAGTTGAGCAAACTATTACAAGTTTTTGGGAACAAGGTAGTGTAGTTACTCGTCAAGAAGCTCAAAACTATAGAAACTTATGGAATACACAGAAGAATTATCTAGTCAGAGTATCTGGTAACTACAATAATGAATTAGATGCTAATAAAGTAAAATCTCCTTTACTTTCAAATATCATGACTATGTCATGGAGCAATCTTTTTACTGCTATTAAAAATGACCCATACCCTAATGGGTTCCAAAATCGTTGTGGGTTACTCAAGTTAGCCAAAGCAACATTTGAATCAAAGAAAATATTCAGCCATATGAGCAAAGATGAAAGATTAATAATTTCAGGGCTTCCTAATCAACTTTATCCAGAAGCTGGCTGGTTCGGCAGTATGAAAGGGTCAGGATCATTTTTTCAGGCAATCAATCAAAATAACCAACAAATTTCAGACGCATTAGATGAGATCCCATTAGAAGGTGCAGTGACTATTGATCATTACAATGCTTATATTCAGAAGTTTGAAATAGCATATGAAAGAACTGGTATTGCTACAGCGACCAGATTACTTGCACTAAAACGCCCTGATATTTTTATTTGTGTCGACGGTAAGAATAAAAAAAATCTGTGTAAGGATTTTGGAATATCTCAAAGCAAAATAAATTACGATACATATTGGAAAGAAATCATCTGTCGCATTATGGATTCAGTGTGGTGGAACTCTACTAAACCAACCAATGAGATTGAGCAACAAGCTTGGAATGGGCGAGTAGCGATGCTAGATGTTTTATTTTATGACTAATAAAAACTCCTAAGCCCTCACTTAGAGGGCTTCACTCCACTTGCTACAACGTCCCACGATTCCTCTAATTTCTCTGTATCAATTTCGTGCCCATCAGCAGCTTTTGAGATTTCTCCACCTCTAACCGCCAAGTTTCCGAGTACGAGATTGCAGGTTTTGGCGTACTCCGCAACGGCTTGGCTGGAAGCTGTGGACATATGTTCGTTTGCACGACTGATTTGCTCTGACAGCCCGCGATTAGCCACATCAACACTACGAGCGGCAGCAGCCGCATCTTGTATTTTTTTACTCGCATTTTGTTCTACCTTTAAAAGTTGTTCAGACCATGTCTTTTCTTTGGTGATAGCATCAGTTTTTGCTTTTTCATTGGCTTCTTTTTGATCTGCTTTATACTGATTCAGTTCACCTTTTACATGGTTCACTTTTGCTGTGCATTTGGCATCAGCCTTGTTCAAATCATTTGCCATACTGTTGGCTTGCCAAGTCTGGAATACACTATAAATCACTAAAACAATGATTAAAGACCAACGCTTATTTGACATGATCCAAATAAAAACTTTGACTAGAAAATCCCAAATCGCTTTTATGATCAAAAGTGCTGTTGTCATGTGTTCGCTCCTAAGCATTTCTCCATACGGGCATGCTGACGATGCCAAACCCCAGCACAGCCACGATCTACGCGACAATCAACTTTTTTCCCATCTACACGACTAAAACGCCAGTTTTCCAGTGATTTACAGGCTTGAATGTACTTGCCTTGCTTCAAGTTTCGTAGCATAGATGAAGATGCCCATGCTGATGTCCCGAACTGGTATGAGAAGTCGGCATAGAGATCGTATTCATCTTGAGAAAGCTTTATGCCCTGCAACGATTTGTTAAAGACTTTGGCATCACGTGCATAGTGTGCCGTTAAATATTCAATGCCTTGTTTTTGGGTAATTGGCTTGTCTGTAATTTTGATCTTTGAACCATCAGGTTTTAAAGTAGATCCAAATCCTTGTGTCACAACGCGACCCGTATCGTAGTACGGCTTTGAACGCCATCCTTCATAGCCAGTTGTAAATAAAACTCCGCTTGTACCAATGACCGATGTGAGCAAAACTGCAAACTTAGTCTTGTTTGACATCACATTCCCCTTTTTCTTTCATTAATTCAATTTCATGTAATTCTTGGGCACGTTGGTTTGCCTTATGTTTGTAGTACCAAGTCACGAGAAATCCGAAAAAACTCACGACTAGACCACCTATTGCAGCCAAGATACTGATTAGTAAACCAATATCTAAACCACCAACCGATGTAATTACCCCTGCTGCGCCACCTGCTACGGCAGTCTTTGCTGCTACTGCTGTCATGCTGGCAGCCGTATCAATTGCTTGTTGATCTGCCACGGTTTCCCCCGATTTCTGGCAATAAAAAAACTCCACGTTTGAACGTAGAGTTTTCATAAATCGAGTAAATTTATCGAGGCTTACAGGGGTTAGTGTTATTTAGTACAATAGGTGAAAATTTAAAAAAGCTATCGATCAATTAACTTTTAAAAATCATATTAGGAAATGAAGTGACAATCACAACTATAATTCGTGTTATTTGTGGGATAATTCTGTTGGCTAATCTATGGCTAATAGGTAAATATAATATTCAAGGCATACTTGTCTTGGTTTTAACTTTCGGATTAGTGCTTTTTTTTGAATACTTTATTATTGACTATATACCGTTAGAAAAACTATCTGAAAAAGAGCTTATAAGAAAGATCAAAAAAAAGACTAAGATTCTAATTTATAAAGATATAAATAAAATACAGCAAAGCTCAAAACATATTAAAAACTGTTATTTCATTGCTGCTGCAATTGTATATATACCACTGTTTTTATCAAATGAACTTACCAATAATCTAATTCCCTCTTTATTTATATGGGCTGCTAATGCTCTAATCCTTGGAGGAGTTTTTCAAGCAATGCTTTTTTTATATATCTACTTAAAAAATCGAAATAAAGTGACAAACTTATATCAACACTACGTATCTACTTCAAAGAATAAAGATGAGTTAATAAATACAATAATAACTCTAGATTTAAAAAGTAAAGCACCGTAGGGTGCTTTACTTAACTATTCATCAAAGGCGAAACGCCCCTCATCTAGTACTTCATGATGTTTTTTCGGAATATAGACACCATTTTCAGAATGATTGATACGACGCATACGATTACGATAGCTTTGCATCGCATTTGGCTTGGTGATACGGCGTGATGGATTTTTAGCATTAAAATTTTCAATTTCGTCCCAAACTGCTGATAATGCTTCTTCATCATCATTCATTTTGGCTCGAGAGAACTGTGCAAGTAACTGCGATCTACGAGACTGCAATCGCTGATTCATCTGATAAATAGCGGATTTCCCTTCTGATGCAGTACGGACATCAGATGGAGAAAAGCCAAGTGTCTGACCTACAATTGCCATTGTTCCAACTTCATCCAAAATGCTGATCCCTGTTTTATCCTGAGCACCTTCCATTTGGTAACGCATAGATTTTAAAGGTGACTTTAAAGCAACAGGCAACATATCTTCTAACCCACGCTCAAAATTACCATCACCAATATTGTTCATGCCTTTTAAAATATTGGTCCCAATCCCTGCAACTGGTCCAAGTGCTGCAGCCATCGCTGATTCAGCCCAACGCTGACCTTCCAATCCATCCTGAACATCTGGCAAGATCAAACTACTCAATCCAACACGCCCAGATATATCCCATGGCGTAGCACGTGATACCCCTTTAGCGATCATATTAGATGCAGTATCACCAAACATATCCGCAAGCATATTGCGTAATGCAACCTCTGCATCCCATGGTTCATCATCACTGCCACCAATCATGGAGGCACCAGCGAGTAGCATACCAACCAGTGGTAAACCGAGCACACCAGATGCCAAAGCATGCGTTGTCAGTAAACCAGCCAGTGTTTTTCTTGCCTGTGCTCGATCTTCTGGCTTTTCTGCTTTCAGTGCCTGATAAGCTTGGCGTGTCAGCAAGTAAACCATGTTTTGACCAAACTGTTTAAACAAGAAAATGACTTTGGCCACATTGCCTTGCATGAGTCGTGGACGGTTACCCGAACTGTAATCAAAGTGGCTTTGATAGGTCACATCGGCTGCCTGATCGAAAGCCTCGGCATGACTTGCACCACTTTCTTTGGCCAAGCGATAACTCGCAATAAAAGTTGCAGATCGGTTAAAGCGTTCTGCATGATGAAATAGGAAACTTGCCCAACGCATAATCGGACGTAATTTCCACATCACACCACTATCCTCACCCTGAGCAATACCAGCTAAATCATGTGCTTGTGTTACATCAATCACACCTCGGCTAACCGCTTCATTATATGCCTGTAGCTCATCACCAGTGAGAACCTTAGACATATCATTCTTAGCTTTGACTGCTTCCTCAGATGCCTTAATTAATGACTGACTGGATTTTTGATAGCCCCATTTAGCACCCATCACTGGTAATGTGACCAATGGTGTTTGCAATAGGTTCACAACTGCCGATGCTGGAGATAAACCAAGATAATATAGAAACCCGACACTGGTGAGCGTACTCGAAAGTGGATTTGATTTTGGATTCATCAAGTTTTCATGGCGCATGTTCATCTCATTGATGACACGTTGCGCGGTTGGCTGATCGTATGCATGATTATCTTTGGCTTGTTCATCTGCATATTTCTGCATATCTGAGAGCTGCTCATCGAGCAGATCTGAATAACGCAACTTGGCAAGATACCCAGCTCCATGAAACATGTTCTGTGCAAATGCACGGCGAGCATCTTGGCTAAAACCAGCAGTCCCTTTACGGTGAATACCGTGTTTCGCCCAGGATAAATCTGGCAATGAGGCTAAATAAAGCTGTGCCAGAGTATCCTCTAACTGTGCTTTCTCGCTGGCTGAAATACCTAGATTGTCTAGCTCATTGTAAAGATTAGACATAAAACCACGACCAACCATATCACGGCTGGCGTTATAGTCTTTGTCCAGAACGACTTTATCAACCTTGCTATTTGGATATTTATTAATGAGCTCATTGCGTAAAGCTTGAGCTTCCGCCATGGTTTCAGCACGACTAACACTTTCAACCTGATTACTAGCATTCCGCACAATCACCACATATTTACCGAAACGTGCCAGTGGAAAATACACACCTTTCAATTTTTGGAAAAAGTCTGCATCCATTTGTTGTAATAGTTCAGCCTTACGCTGATTGCTCATACTGGCACGTAGAATCCGCTCCCGGATCGCATCACGAATATTTCGATGCTGTTTAGCATAGGCATCACGTGCATCAGTGTAAATTTTTTGGGCTTCAGGAGTTAATGATTCAAAACGCTGTCTTAAAGCAGCATATTTTTGGTAGTTGTCACCATTTTGATGTGATTTCGCTGGGTCAATCTGTGCCAAAGTTGAATCATGCATCAATTCTGCCAAAGCTTGTTCATCATCCAATTTAGCCCATTCACGAACTAAGGTATCAGCTTCGGCACCAGCATCATTTTTATCAGCATCCATTTGAGCAGCCAAGTTATTGTACTTGGTCAACTGCGGTAAAATCTTATGATAGATTTCAGTCAATTGACGGCGACCCAATGCCTGTAAACCAATACCTAGCCAGTCTTTAAATGTGTATCCCATACGCTGTTGAATGGATTGTACAGATGCATTTTTAATACTTTCACTAAGTTTATTCAGAGACTCATTAATATCAAAATTACGACTATATAAAGGATTATTTTTATACTTGACTAAATCTTCATTTGTTTTAACATTGG